>CANJZR010000171.1 GCA_947479075.1 Planctomycetaceae bacterium | reverse complement strand
TGCGGGCCAGTTCCAGCGTCGGTACGAGTTGATCGATGGACGCTTGAACGATTGCTGATCGGTCGACACTTGGTGTGCGACATAAACGGACAGCTTGGGTGAAATCTCGCATGAGTTACGGGCTCGGGACTTGTCCGAAAGGTCTCCACCCCCTATTTCTTACTGAAGGGACTCCATCGGTCCCCGATTCGTTGTGCAGGTTGGAAACTGGCTATGGACTTTGATCAACAACTCAAGAATGCCATTGCTCGCGGAACACGCTCGCGTGATGCCCGCAGCCAGGCAGCAATATCCGCGGCGATGACCGCAGAGGAGCAGAAGAACCGTCATGCCTCTATGCGTCTGGCACTGAGCGAGGAAATCGAAAATCGCCTGCGAACGCTGGCCGATCATTTCCCCGGCTTCGAGTTCGCCACGGTGATTGGCGAGGAAGGCTGGGGGGCACGGATCACGCGTGACGACCTGCGATTGAGCCAGGGCAAAGCCACGGAATCACTCTACAGCCGCCTGGAAATGGTGATTCCCCCCAAAGGGACCGCTCCGATTATCGAGCTGATTGCCAAGGGGACGATCCGGAATCGCGAGGTCTTCAGCCGTCGCCACTACCAGTACCTCGAAGATGCCGACCTCGCCAATCTGGCATCGATGGTCAGCATCTGGGCCGTGGAGTATGCCGAACAATTCGCTTCCCAGAGGTAGGCGGCCCTCAGATCATGTCTGAACTGACGGCCTATCACGAAGCGGGTCACGCGCTCATGGCGGCACTGCTCGGCGGTCGGGTCAAACAGGTGACCATTGATCCTGACAATGACGATGGACCTAAACGGTTCGGGGATACCCAAATCCGGTGGCGGTCCGGAATCTCCGAACGAAAGTTCGCCGAAATCAGTGTCCAGGTCAGCCTCGCTGGACCGGTCGCAGAAATGATTTATTCCGGCGATCCATATCACCCGGGTTTGATCCCCGAGTGGGCGGCCGATTGGCGTGAAGCCTGGAACTCCGCGGCACTCTTTCACCCCGATGAGAGAAAGCGGATGGAGTATCTCGAACAGGTCTCAATACAAATGTATCACCGCTTCAATGACGGGAATTACTGGGAAGCCCTGGCCTCACTCGCCGACAACCTGCTGGCTCACGAAACGCTCGACGCCGAACAGGTCGAAGAGATCGTTCGTGAATGGCTGTGACCCGGGGTCACACCGATTTACTTCCACGCCAGAGTCAACTGTGCGGTTTTAGTCACAACCAGCACGAGTGCTGTTTAATTTCTGCCTCAGTGCTCGCTTACACATCGGGCTGTACAGGTCTGGTCGCATGAATTCCCGGTAATACGACTTCATCATATGGTTGCGATCAGTGCTCGAAACAGGATACTCACCGTAAGCCATTTCTCAGGCTATTCAAACCACGGGCTTTCAATCGCCCCTTCCTTCTGCGGAGCATACTCATGACATGCCGACGGTTGATGATACTGTTGAGTTTAGTTTTGACTTTCGGCCAGGGGGCTGTTGCCGCCGATGGAAAGCCGAACGTTCTGGTCATCTGGGGCGATGACATTGGATACTGGAACATCAGTCACAACAATCGCGGAATGATGGGGTATCGCACTCCCAATATCGACCGGATTGCGAAAGAAGGTGTCTCGTTCACCGACTACTACGGACAGCAGTCGTGCACTGCGGGTCGTGCGGCATTCATCAACGGTTCAGTGCCAGTCCGCACCGGCATGACCAAAGTCGGCATGCCCGCAGCAGCTGAGGGATGGCAGAAAACCGATGTCACGATGGCCACGGTGATGAAGTCGCTCGGCTACAGCACGGGACAGTTCGGAAAGAACCACCAGGGTGACCGCGACGAACACCTGCCCACGATGCACGGGTTCGACGAGTTCCTCGGAAACCTCTACCACCTGAATGCCGAAGAAGAACCCGAAAACCGCGACTACCCCGCTGACATGAAGTTGGCAAACGGGAAGACCTTCCGCCAGCAGTTCGGACCACGGGGCGTGCTCAAGTGCAAAGCCGATGGAAAGGGTGGCCAGACGATCGAGGACACCGGCCCGCTGACCAAGAAGCGGATGGAAACCATCGATGAAGAAACTCTCGCGGCAGCCAAAGAGTTCATCACGCGACAGAACAAGGATGGCAAGCCGTTCTTCTGCTGGTGGAATGCCACTCGCATGCACTTCCGCACCCATGTGAAGGAAGCCAACAAGGGAATCAGCGGTCCCAGCGGCGATGAATACCACGATGGAATGGTCGAGCATGACCGGCATGTCGGAGAATTGCTGAAGCTCGTTGACGATCTGAAGCTCGCCAACGACACCATTATCCTCTACTCCACGGATAACGGCCCGCACTTCAACACCTGGCCCGATGCGGGGACGACGCCTTTCCACGGCGAGAAGAACTCGAACTGGGAAGGTGCTTACCGCGTTCCGGCGTTTGCCCGCTGGCCCGGGAAGTGGCCTGCTGGCGAAACACTCAATGGCATTGTCTCGCACGAAGACTGGTTGCCCACCTTTGCCGCAGCTGCAGGTAACGACAAGATTGTTGAACAGCTCAAGGCGGGCGTTGATCTGAACGGTCGCCACTACAAGAACTACCTCGACGGAAGCAACTTGCACGACTACCTGAGTGGCAAAGCGAAGGAGTCACCCCGTAAGCAGTTCATCTATGTGGATGACGGAGGGGAAGTCGTGGCGCTCCGGCTTGGCGACTGGAAGGCCGTGTTCGCTGAGAATCGCGCAGACGGGCTGCAGATCTGGAAGGAACCGTTTGTTCAACTGCGAGCGCCTGATTTGTACAACTTGCGGCGAGATCCGTTCGAGAAGGCCAAAATTGGCTCGAACACATACGAGGACTGGTACATCGACCGCGCCTTCATCCTGGGGCCGCTGCAGTTTGTCGCCAGCCAGTTCCTGATGACCCTCAAGGATTACCCGCCAAGCCAGGTTCCCGGGGACTGGAGTCTGAGGTCGCTGGAATCCAAAATCAAAAAAATGAGCGTCTCCGGCGAGTAAAACATCCGAAAGCGCGGGGCATCAAATCAGATGCCCCGCCTTTTTCCATTTGTGTCCTGCACTTCCTCCAACTGGCATGTCGACTGATGCCCGACGAGTCATCGGATGACGTGTTCTCAGGCGTACACGATCTCAACATTCAACCAGGTCAACATGTCAAGATTCAGGTTCCTTTGCATTCTGACAAGCGTGCTACTGCTTCCGTCCGCGTTTGTGCAGGCAGATGACCCGCTCCCTTCGTGGAGTGACACATCAGCGAAGAAAAACATCATCGAGTTTGTCGCCCAGGTCACCGACTCTGGATCGTCCGGCTTTGTCCCGCCTGCGGAACGTATCGCGACGTTTGATAACGATGGGACGCTCTGGGGCGAACAGCCAATGTATGTCCAGGCGTTCTTTGTGTTCGACCGGATCAAGGCGCTCGCGCCTCAGCACCCCGAGTGGAAAGAACAGGAACCGTATGCGTCGGTACTCAAGGGCGACCTGAAGTCCGCACTCGCGGGCGGCGAACGGTCGCTGCTTGAACTGGCCATGGCGACTCATTCGGGGATGACCACCGAGGAGTTTGAATCAATCGTCAACGCCTGGATCACGACCGCCCGTCACCCTCAGACTGGCAAGCTGTTTACCGAGATGGTTTACCAGCCGATGCTCGAGCTGCTGGCTTATCTGCGAGCGAATGGATTCAAGACTTACATCGTCTCGGGAGGCGGAATCGAGTTCATGCGCCCCTGGACCGAGCGGGTGTACGGTGTCCCCCCCGAGCAGGTCATTGGCAGCAGCATCAAGACAAAGTTCGAGATGCGGAATGGCACCCCCGTGATTGTGCGACTGCCGGAACTGAACTTTATCGATGACAAGGCTGGCAAACCAACAGCCATCCAGCATCACATCGGCCGTCGCCCGATCGCCGCATTTGGGAACTCGGACGGAGATCTGCAGATGCTGCAATGGACATCGGCTGGCCCAGGCCGCAAACTGTGTCTGCTGGTTCACCATACCGATGGGAAGCGAGAGGTCGCGTATGATCGCGATTCTGCCGTGGGGCGGCTCGCTGACGCCCTCATCGAGGCCAAGAAGTCAGGGTGGACGGTTGTCGATATCCAGGCTGATTGGGCTCGTCTCTATCCATGACTCATCATACTCCACCAGTTCCCCGCTCAAGTCACAGCTGGAAGCTGTTCCTCGTACTCGTGCTGTGTACCGGGGCAATTCTGTCATCCAGTTTCTACGAGTTCTCTTCTCGGAGTCCTTCGTCGGCAAGTTCTGCATCGACTTCGCCGCAGGAGACACCGAACGGGTCCGACTCTGCGCCCAGTTCTGCTTTCCTGCCAACAGTCCTCAAGCAGGCCGCTACTTCCGAGCAAGCGCCACCGGGCATGGTGTGGATTCCCGGCGGAGAGTTCTCCATGGGGAGTACGGTCGAAAGCGAATCGCTCTGCGGAGCTCCCGGCACAACTGCGGATGCCCTGCCCGTTCATCGAACCTATGTCGATCCCTTCTGGATGGACGCCACCGAGGTCACCAACGAAGAGTTCGCCCGTTTTGTGAAGGCCACGGGCTATGTAACGGTTGCGGAGATCCCGCCCACCCTCGAGGAGTTCCCCGGCGCTCCAGTCGAGAATCTTGTCGCAGGAGCGACAGTCTTCACACCGACGGCCGGTCCGGTCCCACTCAACAATTACTTTCAGTGGTGGAGCTATGTGCCCGGTGCCTGTTGGAAGCATCCGACGGGACCGGACAGCGATCTGGCCGGGAAAGAGAAATATCCCGTCGTGCAGGTCGTGCATGAGGATGCAGTCGCCTATGCCAAATGGGCCGGGAAGCGTCTGCCGACGGAAGCTGAGTGGGAGTTCGCAGCTCGCGGCGGCCAGACGGGCGACTTATATGCCTGGGGAACTGAGCTGAAACCCGGAGGCAAGTTCATGGCCAACATCTATCAGGGCAAGTTCCCGGTGACCGGCGGTGACACGGGCGAAGACGGCTTCATCGGCATCGCTCCGGTGGCTCAATATTCACCGAATCCATTCGGCCTGTACGACGTGGGCGGAAATGTCTGGGAATGGGTGAACGACTGGTACCGGCCAGATTACTACCAGACTCTCAGCTCCAGTGGAGAGGTGGCCCGAAATCCCCAAGGCCCGGAAAAGCCATTTGATCCCGCCGAGCCGACCGAAAAGAAACGAGTTCACCGAGGCGGATCCTACCTGTGTACCGACCAGTACTGCACCCGTTATCTGATCGGGACGCGGGGCAAGGGCGAACACCGCACGGGAAGCAACCACGTCGGATTTCGCTGTGTTCGTGATGCCAAGTCGACAGCGACCGAACTGGGCAAGTGAAGTCATCGCGGGTCCCCGAAACGGCTCCAGCGGGTTGCTCTCGACGGCCCATTCCCCAGATCGATCACGACTTGAAATCCGCGATCTCAGGTGATTCTCACTTGATTGTGTCTCTCTGTGTGTTGAGAATTCCGGACGTTGTGATTCATTGGACATGAGAGGCGTATGCCATGCGTTTGGACGGTCAAAGTGAGAGCGGAAACGTCGAAGATCGCCGCGGCCAGGGAGGGCGTCGCCCCCCCATGATGATGGGTGGTGGCGTGGCCGGACTGCTGCTGCTGGCCCTCGTGGTGTATCTGAAGGGGGGCGGTCTGGGCGACTTCGTGAAACTCGCCGTGCAGCAGCAGAAAGCCCAGCCGCAAATCGAACACCGACGGGCCGATCCCAACGCGGCTCCCGATCCAGAAGAGGAAGAACTCAAGAAGTTCGTCGGGATCGTCCTGAAAGACACCGAGGATGTCTGGACGAAGGTCTTTGCAGAGAACGGCGGGCGATATCAGCAGCCGAAGCTGATTCTCTTCTCCGGCTTTGTCCAGTCGGCCTGTGGGGGGGCCAGTTCGGCGGTAGGGCCGTTCTACTGCCCGGGCGATGCGAATGTGTATCTGGATCTGGAGTTCTACAAGGACCTCGACCGGAAGTTTGGGGCCAAGGGTGACTTTGCTCAGGCCTACGTCGTCGCTCACGAAGTCGGCCACCACGTCCAGAACCTGCTCGGCATCACCGAGAAAGTGGACGCCATGCGAGGAGGCCCCAAGGCCAACGAGTTCTCTGTTCGCCTGGAGCTTCAGGCTGACTACCTCGCTGGTGTCTGGGCGTTCCATGCGAACAAGATGCGGGACATGCTGGAGCAAGGGGATGTCGAAGAGGCGATGAACTGTGCGAAACAGATCGGCGATGACACCCTGCAAAAGCGGGCTCAGGGGTATGTCGTCCCCGACTCCTTCACGCATGGAACGTCGGTTCAGCGAACTCGCTGGTTCACCAAGGGCCTCAAGTCCGGCAGCTTGAAGGGGGCCGAGGAGTTGTTTGCCATCCCTTACCAAGATCTCTAATCGGCCTGCGTCGCTGCCCCGCCGAATGTCCACCGACCGAGTACTCAGGAGACAGGATTGGCCCACGCATACACCCCCGGGCTGCAGGTCATGGAGCGGACGCTGTTTCGAGCATCCCGCACGCTGCCGATTTCGGGGGAAGTCCTGCGTCGGGTCGGTGACCATGTCACTGCTCAGGATGTCGTCGCGGAAACCCTGCTGCCTGGCGATGTGTTTCCGGTGAATCTGGCGAACCAGTTGGGTTTAGTCCCGGCCGAAGTGCCGCGATCCATGACGAAGAAGGTCGGAGATGCGGTCGAGGTGGGAGAGGTCCTCGCGGTCTCCCCGGGGATGTTTGGATTCTTTAAAGGCGAGTATCGCTCCAAGCACGCGGGCACGATTGAATCGGTCTCCAACATTACCGGCCAGTTAATCATCCGCGGGCCTCAGATTCCAGTCCGTGTTCGGGCTTACATCACCGGGACAGTCGTGGAGGTTCTCCCACGGGAAGGGGTCGTCGTCGAGTCCGAGGCGGCTCTCATTCAGGGGATCTTTGGCGTGGGGGGGGAGGCTTACGGTCCACTCGCCGTCGTCTGCTCCCGCCCCGATCAGGATCTGACACCTGACCTGCTCAATGACTCCCATCGAGGTCAGATCGTCGTCGGAGGACGACGTATCCTCGAAGCGACAATTCGCCGAGCCGCCGAGATCGGAGTCTCCGCCGTGGTCGCCGGGGGAATTGACGATCAGGATTTACGCGACATTCTCGGGTATGACCTGGGCGTGGCGATCACCGGAACAGAACAGATCGGGACGACCGTCATTGTCACGGAAGGGTTTGGGGATATCGCGATGGCCGATCGGACATTCGCCATTCTCCGGAACCACCACGGAGCTCAAGCGGCTGTGAATGGAGCCACTCAGATTCGGGCGGGTGTCATCCGTCCTGAGGTCGTCATTCCGCTCCCCGACCGGCACCAGACCGACAAGCGAGCTGCCGTGATCGGAGGAGGAGTCCTCGACATTGGCTCGCCCGTCCGCGTGATTCGTGACCCCTGGTTCGGTGTCCTGGGTACTGTTTCCGGCTTGCCCCCCGAGCCGCAACAACTGGCCTCTGGATCAAAGGCCCGCGTCCTGGAGGTCGAATGCAGCGACGGTCGTCGCCTGATTGTACCACGGGCCAATGTCGAGATTGTTTCGACCTAGTGCGCTGTGACCTACCGCCTGAGCCCTAGCTCAGCCAATCGCGTGACGACCTCTGGACTGTTTAAGATCGCTTCAAACTCCTGAACCACTGCCGATGATCTCTTTGCCTCGGGGACGATGAAGTCATACCGCTCCACCCGCACCGGGATCA
>CANJZR010000170.1 GCA_947479075.1 Planctomycetaceae bacterium | reverse complement strand
TATCAGGAACTCGACGATGCAAAAGTCCATGATCTTGTCGGGGCAGCACTTCGCCAGACATTTGATTGTCGCAGGGTTGGCAGTACTCAGTGCGTGGACCTGCCAAGGTGTCGCTGCTAGCGATACTCCGGTCAAAGAGCTGATTCTTCCCGGAGAGGCATTCCTGGTCGAGGGGCGGCCCGCGTTTGTGTTTCTCCCTCCCGAGGACAAGCGGTCGTCTCCCCAGCCGTGGATCATGTACAGCCCCACGCTGCCAGGGCTGCCTGACGCTCACGAGAAGTGGATGCACGAACAGTTCCTTGCAGCTGGTGTGGCTGTCGCGGGCATTGATGTCGGTGAGGGATACGGCAGCCCGAAGAGCCAGAAGCTTCTCTCTGCTCTGTATCAGGAAGTGACCGGCAAGCGGGGCTTTGCCAAGCGTGCTTGCCTGCTCGGTCGGAGCCGTGGGGGCTTGTGGATGACCAGCTGGGCCAGTGCGAACCCGGAGAAAGTTGCCGGGCTGGCGGGGATCTACCCGGTGTTCGATCTGCGATCCTACCCAGGTCTGCGTGAGGCGGCCTCGGCATATGAACTCTCTCCGGAGGATCTTGAGAAACAACTCGAGCAGCACAATCCGATCAGCAAGGTCTCCGTTCTCGCCAAGGCCGGAATTCCAGTCTGCCTGATCCACGGAGACCAGGACGCCACGGTTCCGCTCGAAGCGAACTCTGCCGAGTTCAAAGCCCGCTACACCGCAGAGGGGCAGGGCGATCTCGTGGAACTCATCGTGGCCAAAGGCCAGGGGCACAACTACTGGGAGGGATTCTTCCGCTGCCAGGAGCTGATTGACTTCTCCGTTGAGCGAGCAAAAGCTGGTGTGAAATAACAGCAACTCCCCTATGAACGAAGACCTGTTCTGGGCAATGTTCGGCGTTGTGTTTCCCGTAGCCTCAATGATTAGCGAATCTGATATCCGGGTCGGCAATTGCGGCAGTCCGCATGGCTGTGTGAGCGACAGGGCGCTAGCCCTCGGCTATTGTGAACAAGTACTGCGGATATACGTTTCCATACCATTCGTGCGGAGCAGAGCCGGTGGCTATCGCCACACCGCTCACTCAGTGAGGCAAGTGCCTGCTACCCCGCCCAGTAAACGCGATCGAGCGTGCGGTAACCGATGGCTTCGCTCAGATGCACAGCGGAGATGTTCTCGCTGTTATCGAGGTCTGCAATCGTGCGGCTCACGCGGAGGATCTTGTCGTGGGCCCGGGCGGTGAGGCCCATCTCCTCCATCGCGGCCTTGAGCAACGATTCGGCATCGGAGCCAAGTTTACAGACCGTGCGAATCTGCCTTGGAGACATTGTGCCGTTGAGTGATCCGGGAGTCTCGCGGAACCGGTGAGCCTGGCGTTCGCGGGCCCCCATGACGCTGTCCCGCATCGAGTCGCTGTTGGTTCCCACCTTGTCGTTCGAAAGTTCTCGAAACGGAACGGGCGGCACTTCGACGTGAATGTCGATGCGGTCGAGCAATGGTCCGCTGATTCGCGACAGATATCGTTCGATCTGCATCGGCGAACAGTTGCAGTTCCGTTTCGGATCACCGCGGAACCCGCAGGGGCAGGGGTTCATGGCTGCGACGAGCATCAGGCTGGCGGGAAAGGTCACGCTGCCGACAGCGCGAGAGATCGTGACACAGCGATCTTCAAGCGGTTGACGCATGACCTCCAGCGTCCGTCGATTAAATTCCGGCAGCTCATCGAGAAACAAAACCCCGTTATGGGCGAGACTGATCTCACCCGGTTGCGGTGTACTCCCCCCACCAACCAAACCGGGCTCACTGATCGTGTGGTGTGGTGATCGAAACGGCCGCGTCATGAGTAGAGGCTGACCAGCTGTCAGTCGCCCCACGGCACTCCAGATCCGAGTCGATTCGAGACTCTCCTCGGGCGACAAATTCGGCAGTACAGTCCCCAGCCGCTGGGCCAGCAGTGTCTTCCCCGTCCCTGGCGAACCAATCATCAGCAAGTGGTGCCGCCCCGCAGCTGCGACGGTGACCGCTCGTTTGGCCGATTCCTGGCCTTTCACATCAGAGTAATCGACGGTGTATTTGCCGTACTCACGAACAGCGTCCTCCCAACGAAAAACGGTCGGGGCAATCGGCAGCTCTCCGGTGAAGAACCCGACCGCTTCGGCCAGACTACCAACCGGGATGACATCCAGATCCTCGACGACCGCTGCTTCGCGGGCATTCTCGGCGGGAACCAATAATCCCTTGCGGCCTTCGTTGCGAGCCTGCAAGGCCATTGACAGCGCCCCCTTGATCGGACGCACACTGCCATCGAGGGCCAGCTCGCCGACGACTGAGTACTCCGCCAGCCGTTCGGTCCCCACCTGTCCACTGGCTGCCAACATCCCCAGCGCGATTGGCAGGTCAGACGACGGGGCTTCCTTCGGCAGATCAGCTGGCGATAGGTTGATGACGATCCGGTCGATTGGACGGTGGTAGCCACTGTTCACGAGGGCTCGTTCAATGCGCGGGATACTCTCCTTCACAGCTGCCTCTGCCAGCCCGACCAGTGTCGTCTTAGGCAGCGAGGCGGGGGAGATGTCGACCTCGACCTCGACCGATTTCGCATCGATACCAAACAGAGAATAAGTAAACAGCTTTGCCAGCATTCAATCGGCCCGCCGAACCGGATGTCGGAGAAGTGAACAAACGCACCGTGTTCACATCTTGGTCGGAATTGACGGGTGAATCAAGTGCCCGTCGATTTAACCCATTGAATAAGTACGTGGATAAATCAGGAAATAGGCTTCCATCAGGAAGGTCCCCAGCAGGAAGTCGATGACGAGGATCGTCACGAACGAGAAGACGAACGCCTCGGTCGCGGCTCGTCCCACGCCCTCAGCTCCAGCCCCCGAATGGAATCCCCGGTGACACGAGATGATCGCAATCGCGCCGCCGAACAAGACGCTCTTGATGATTCCCTGAAACACGTCGAATCCGGTCACAAACGCTCGAGAGTAGTGCCAGTAGTAGTAGCTGTCGACGTGCAGGACCTGTGTACTAAAGACCCAGCCCGTGAGCACACCGATCCCGTCCGCGAATAGTGTCAAAGCTGGGATCAACAATACGCAGGCCAGGAACCGCGGCACCACCAAGTGGGCGATGGGATTCGCGCCGAGAACGGTCAGGGCATCAATCTGCTCGGTGACCCGCATCGTGCCGAGTTCCGCTGCGATTGCGCTACCCACGCGACCGGCCAGCATCAAGGCGGCCAACACGGGGCCCAGCTCCTTGACCAGAGTGACATTCACCACGGTCCCCAGCTGACTCTCCATCCCCATCAAGGCGAACTGGTCGTACGCCTGAACGGTCAGGACCATACCGATGAACGATCCAGTAATCAGAATCACGGAGAGACTTTGCACACCGATCTGATCCATGATCGGCCACAGCACTTTGCTGCGAGGCCATTTCACGAACAGCCACCCCAGCATCTGCCACCCAAACAGTGTGATATCCCCGACCATGCGGGTGAGTTCCAACACCATGCGGCCCAGCGCATGAATCGGAGTCAGCGGTGCATCGATCGATTGTGACATGCTGATTTGAGGAGGACGTGATTGGGGGGTGATAGCGACTCGCAGGCGACGTTCGCCTGCGGATTCGGAAGGCCAACTCAACCGCTTCCGAGCGACCGGGTTTCTACCGAAATCGGCAAGGTTCAGCGAGATCAATCCCGCCGTGATCGAGCCCGGACCGGTTCTTCCGCTCCCGAAGGGATAATCTCCTGTTCAACCGAGGAGCTCTTCGGTCTATCCCCCGTGATGGTGTCGGCCAGAATCCGGGCGTATAGGTCGTGGCCCATCGTCGACAGGGCCGGTGACTTCTTCAGGAACAACCGCTCGCACTCGGGTGCGTCAACAAACGCCTTGCGTGTGATGACATACTCGACATCTGCCTTTTTGCAGGCAGCAACCAGACGCTGAAACGGCTCAAGACTCTCCCAGAATGCGTCGCGGGGAATCCCATTGATCGCTCGAGCTTCCGCCGTGTTACTGGCGTTCGGACTGACCTGCCAGGGCTTGGGCGTGGTCGACACCAGAACTCGAGCACCGAGCGCAGCAGCGAGGTCGCGAATCGTCCGGATGGGAGCCATCGATGAATTGATCTCTGCTTCCAGGTCGGGATGGTGGTCGGCGGTCCAGCGATAGCGCTGGTTGCGATCGATGACCGACTCCCCAGCGACGGGCACGTTCCGGTCCCAGATTCTGGCCAGCTGCAGTTCGGCCTGTTGCACGACCATGAACTCATCCGCCAGTCGAGGACGCCTGAGCTGGCAGGCCTTACGAGTGGCGGGGTGAATCGCCAGGGTCGGATTGCCTTCGCGATCAAGTGACACAAATCGCCGGACGGCTGCATCCTCGGCCACGTCCGACATGTCGAAGTGCAGGACGATCAGGTCGGGTTGCAGTGACATCAGCCCGAGCCGCAGCTGGAGAGCGGCGATGCGCGGACAGCTTCCGGGGACGCCCGCGTTGATGACTTCGACTTTTGAACCCATGTGATTCGACAGAAGTTCCTGCAGCACAGCTGGGTAGGCTTCCGCTTCCGCGAGTTCCGGGGCGAGAGTCGTTTCATCACCCAGACAGAGCACCCGCAACAGTCCACGCGGTTTCGGCACCGCAACTTCCGGCCCGCGCGCACCAAAGCTATTCGTACGAAATGCGACGGGCTGCTCGGTGTCAGGGTTCTTCAGCGTGGTTTTCGCGTTCCGCAACAACTCGACCCAGGTATCCAGACTGGGGGAGACCAGCTGGTCTTCGATGGGCAGATCGGCGGCGGCGAGGGACGGCTGATTACTGAGGGCCGAGCGATAACGATCCACCCGTAGCCCGATTTCAATGGCGCATAGAATGAACGTCAGCAGACAAGCTGCCGTCAGCAGGCCTTTCAGGTTCCGTCCCAGTGATTGCCACATCGAGTCGCCGTCGACTCCTTTCCGGCAGCGATATGCCCGGAGGACGCCATTCCTCCGACCCTCAATCGTACGCGATTTCCCGAAAATCGGGCAATTGGAGTCCTGCCACAAGGGAAAAGACTCGATTTCAGTGATGGCCTGGATTGGATCGCAGATTTCTCAGTCATACTCTGCGAAATCTGCGCAATCTGTGGACCATTCCCTCCGGATCGTTTGTCTCCCTTGAAGTCCTTCCCCGGTTCGCGATGATTGATTTCCAGTCGACCCGGCGAGGGTCGCTTCTTCCCCCTGAGATGTTGTCATGTGTGCCAAACAGATGGCGATGGTCGACCACCGCGCTGAATACATCGACGACATTCTGATGAGCCAGATCGCTGATGGCAGTCGAGTGATTGACCTGGGGTGCGGTGACGGCCGACTACTGGCCCGGCTGCGTGATGAGCATGGGTGTGCGGTTCTCGGCATTGAGCGCGACCGGCCCGCATTTCTGGCGACTGTGCAGCGCGGGGTGTCGGCGATCATGGCCGACTTGAATGAGGGGCTGCACGATATCCCTGAAGGGACCTTTGACTACGCAGTTCTCAGCCAGACGCTGCAGCAGGTATCCCGCCCGCTGCAGGTCCTCGATGAGATGTTACGGGTAGCGAAGCGAGCGCTGATCGTGGTGCCGAATTTCGGGCATTGGAAGGTGCGGGCACAGATCCTCCTGCAAGGCCGCGCCCCGGTCACTGACTCGCTCCCTTACGAATGGTACGAGTCGCCGAACGTCCACTTCCTGTCGATGCTCGACTTCCGCGACCTCGCCAGCCGCGGCAACTTCCGCATCGTCAAGGAACTCCCCATCATCGGCCACGCAGCCACCGAACTGACCTGGTTCCCCAACTGGCGAGCCCAAAGCGCGCTGTATGTTCTGGAACGCTCTGATCGCAATACAACATCTTCTTAATGCAAACGACTAAGCGTCTCGGCGAAAACCGTTCGAGGGAATTGACTCCTCCACCGATTTGACGCTGTGTGACAGCCGGCCCGGACCGACACAACACCCCTCCTGTCTTAATCCCAGTAATCCCTTTAATCTGTGGCTACTCTTCTTATCCATCACACGACAGGCTGACCCCGGATGAATGAAGAGAGAACGATCCGCAGATTAAGAGGATTACATGGATTAAGAATTGCGTAGTTATTCGGCGTCGAGCCAGTTGTCGCCGACCTTCACGTCCACGACGACGGGGACATTGAGTGGCAAAGCGTTTTCCATCTCGCGTTTCGCCAGTTCGATGAGCGATGCCACATCGGCTTCGGGGGCCTCAAACACCAGTTCGTCGTGGATCTGCAGTAGCATCCGCGCCGGGTGCTTGGCATGTCGCATCGCCCTATCCACATGAATCATTGCCTGCTTCACGAGGTCCGCAGCTGAGCCTTGAATCACAGTGTTGACGGCAGTTCGCTCCGGCATGTTGAGAGTCCGGAACCGCTTGGGTCGAATTCCATCGATGGCCCGGCGGCGACCGAGGATCGTCTTCGCGAACCCGGTGTGCACGACCTCTTCGAGCGTCTGATGCATGAACTTCTCGACCTCGGCATAGCGCTGGAAGTACTCGGTGATGAACGTCTCCGCCACTGACCGTTCGATCCCCAGTGCGTTCGCCAGGCCGAACGATGTCTGGCCATAGATCACACCGAAGTTGACCGCCTTCGCGACACGCCGTTGATCAGAAGTCACCTGATCGGCGGGCACTCCGTAGACCTCGCTGGCCACACGGCGATGGATATCCTCGCCCTGCCGGAAGGCCTCGAGCATCACCGGGTCCTGACAGAAATGAGCCAGCATCCGCAGTTCGATCTGCGAGTAATCAAGACAGACCAGCTTCCAGCCCGGAGCACTCGGTTCAAATGCCCGGCGGATCAAACGACCCTCTTCAGTCCGCACGGGGATGTTCTGCAGGTTCGGGTCAGTCGAAGCGAGCCGGCCCGTTGCAGCTGTGACCTGACTGAATGAGGTGTGGACGTTGCCGGTCTTGCGATTGACCATCTGGGGCAGGGCGTCGAGATACGTCCCCTTTAGCTTCGCCAGCATGCGATGCTCCATCAGCTTGGCCGGGAGCGGATGCTTGTGCGAGAGTTCTTCGAGCACCTCTTCATCGGTACTCGGGCCGGTCTTGGTGCGTTTGATGACTGGAAGGTGAAGTTCATCAAACAGAATCGTTGCCAGTTGCTTTGGCGAGTTCAGGTTGAACTCATGCCCGGCCAGTTCATGGCATTCGGTAGTTAGAGCGACCATGCGAACTTCCACCAGCTGGCTCTGCCGTTTGAGTTCCTCGCTGTTGACCCGAATCCCGTTCATTTCCAGCTGGGCGAGAATCGAAATCAGCGGACGTTCAAGGTTCCAGTACAGGTCCCACAGCGATTGCTCCTTGAGCAGTGGCTCAATCCGGTTGGCCAGCTGCCACGCAAAGTCGGCGTCCTCACTGGCGTACTCGGCGACCTTGTCGACTTCAACCTCGAACATTTTGAGCTGGCGTGTCCCCTTGCCGATGAGATCGCTGGTCGGAATCTTCTCGCGGTCGAGGTATTTCTTCGTGAGTGCATCGATGCCGTGGCTACGTTCACCGGCGTCGAGCAAATAGTCGCCAATCATCGGATCGAGCCCGACAGTTGCGATCTGCACGCCATGGTTCTTCAAGACGAGCATGTCGTACTTGATGTTCTGGTTAATGGCGGTGCGAGCGGGGTCTTCGATAATCGGTTTCAGGGCGTCCAGAACCTTGGCCCGATTCAGCGTCTTGGAACCGCTCGGCCCATCCACCGGAATGTAGTACCC
>CANJZR010000169.1 GCA_947479075.1 Planctomycetaceae bacterium | reverse complement strand
GTTCAGCACGATCTGTGCGTTCTGCCCCCGGATGCTCAGCCCAATCGAAATGGGCTCCGGGTGTTCTCCATCAGCTGAGCGTTCAATCGAGACCCGCCCTCGATCCACGTAGATCTTGAACAACTCGGTCCCCGTTCCCGGTTCGAGACGAACTCGAGTGCCACGATGCAGAGTGACTGCCAGCCCCGAGCTTTCCACCGTGAACTCTGCCTGGAATGGAACTGGAGAGGCGATCTCATCGCCGTCCCGGACCAGCGCTCGTCGAGGCAGCACGTTCCAGGCACCCGACTCGCGATCTCGAACCAGCAGTATCCCCTCGGCATTGGAGTACATCATCGCCGGAAAGGGATTCGTTGCCGGAGCAGGAGGAGCAGGTTCCGGCTGTGGTGACAGGCCAACGGCCTCTGGCGTTTTGACATCCGGCTCCGCTGGATCGGACATCACAGCAGCTGGTTCGTCGATCTCCGTTTGCGGTGCGGTCGTCTCATTCCGTGCGAGGGACTGATCAGCGGGCGGGCCATCCGCAGCGGGTTCGGGAGCTGGAGAGGACTCGCTTGCAGCCACCAGAGGCTCAACGGGTTCATCATCATGATTCGCCAGGCCTTCGACGGGAGCACTGGACTTCTCATGGTCATGATGGGGGGCGGATTTCAGCCCGTGTACGGCCCCTCCGACGACCGGAGCTGCTTTCTCATTCGACGCGACGTTGGCCTGACGACTCGAAAAGACTCCCTGATCGTTGAGGACCCACAGAATCCATCCCAAGGCCACGCAACCGCTCACAAGCAAGACGACCAGATTCCGTCCCTTCGCGGGCTTGAGGTAATCGGGCATGACCGGACGCCCGCCGGTGACTTCTGCCTCCAGGGCTGGCAATGTATCTATGATCGCCGAGTCCCGGAGCTTGTTGTGGACTCCAGACTTGGGTGGCGGGGCATCGCTGACCAGTGGAGTGGGGCTGACCAGAGCATACATTCGCTCGCGTGTCGCAAGCGGGACTTCCACAGGCTCGCCGAGAACCGCCGTCAGAATCTGATGCGAGGACGCGACCTCAGCCAGATGCATGTCCGAGTCGAGGCACAGCTTCTCCAGCGCCGGAACTGTGTCGGGCGAGAGCGTGTTATCGAGATATTCCGCGACGAGATTCGGATCAGGAGCCGAGCCCGACCCGGACAGCTCTGGAGCGGAGATTCGCCGGCGGCGGATCACTTCTTTAATCCGCGCGACAGTCGCCGAAGCTGAGGGACTCTCGCTGACCCGGACGCCGATTTCCTTCAGCGTTGCGGGGTCGAGAACGTCATCCAGATAGGCCAGCAAAGCTCGTAGTGTCAGTCGCATCTGCAATCTCCTTCAGTCCCCGAATGGTGGGGGATACTGTATGAGTGCCTGACCGAGTTCGATTTCGTACAAGTTTTTCCTCCATTGACCCGAATTTTCACGCGCCGGGACTTTGCGGACTTTTCGGAGGGAACGGGTCCATGTTACAAAGGGGAAAAATCTGACCGAGAAACCACTCGACGGGACATGCCAGCGCTTGGCACACTGTGGTGGGCGTTCGCCCGGTTCTTTCTTTCCATCCAGCACAGCGTTTTTCGAATCCCTGAGGCCTGTCACCACTATGCTACGAGTTTGCAGCTTTGAGAGCCGCCGCGCCGTAGAAATGAAGTCGCTGATTGAGCGGCAAGGCGCCTCCGCGACGGTCGCCCCGTCGATGAAAGAGATCCCCATCGAGAACAACGAAACCGCGTTGGCTTTCGGACAACAGCTGAAGCACGGGGAGATCGACATCGTCATCTTTTTGACGGGGGTCGGTGCTCAGGCGCTTCTCGATGTCCTGCAGTCACGTCACACCTTGGAGGAGATCCAGAGCTGGATCGGCCGGACTCTGGTCGTCGTCCGGGGCCCTAAGCCGGTCGCGATCCTGCGGCAGGCGGGGATCCGCGTGGACCATCGGGCCGCCGAACCGAACACCTGGCGGGAGGTCGTCCAATTGATCGACGACACCCCCATCCCGGTCGCTGGCCAAACAATTGCCATCCAGGAGTACGGCCAGCCACAGAAAGAGTTGGCCAGGAGCCTCGAAGACCGCCTCGCCACAGTCATCCCCGTGCCGGTCTATCGCTGGGAACTTCCAGATGACCTCAGCCCCCTGGAAGAGGCGGTGCGTAGAACAGTCGCCGGTGGGTTTGATGTGCTGCTCTTCACCAGTGCCCAGCAAGCCGTCAACGTCCTGGAAATCGCCGACCGTCTGGGCATTAAGGACGCCTGGCTGAATGCCGCACGCCAATGCGTGATTGGCAGTATCGGACCGACCGCCACGGAAACCCTGGACGGACTGGGACTGAGCCCTCATCTCCAGCCCTCCCATGGCAAGATGGGCCATCTGGTTCTGGAAACATTGGCGTTCGCTAAAACCAGTTGCCGCTGATGGTTCGGGTGAGAATTCTGCTCGGCCACAGCTCCTCTGAGAGCCAGTTTTTCTCTTTTTCTGTGGATGATCCCCCACATTTCCCGTTCAATTCAATACCACGACACATGACATAACCCTCAACGTCGTGGAGGGTTCCGAGCCGGACCGGGAAATCCCCCTTGCCGGAACTCGAAAAGCGGCATAGACTCGATTACTCAGGATCAGCAAGAGTCTTTAGTATTCCCGATGAGGTCTTACAGGTGGCGCTGACCGATATTGATCGACGGCTTCTCAAGCAGTGCCTGACGCGTGCGCCAGGGGCTTGGAAAGATTTCGTTGATCGCTTTGTCGGTCTGTTTGTCCATGTCATCCGCCACACCGCCCACGTCCGCAGCATCCGGATCACCAGCGACGATGTGGACGATCTCTGCTCGGAAGTCTTTGTCCGGCTGATCGAAAACGATTACGCGGTCCTGCGTCGCTTTCGCGAACAATGCTCGCTTGCGACCTATCTGACAGTCGTCTCCCGGCGAATTGTGGTGAAGGAGATGATCCGCCGCCGCAAAGCGGAAGCCTGGGGGCATGTTGATGCCCACGGAGCTGCCATCGAAGCGGCCGGGGACTCCAAGACCATTCCCAACTCCGACTCCGTGGAAGAGATCGCACTTCTACTCGATCACCTTCCGCAGCCTGACGCACAGATCGTGCGCAAGTTTCATCTGGAAGGCAAAACCTATCGGGAAATCAGCTCAGAAGTCGGCGTCCCGGAGAACTCCATCGGCCCGACCCTGACCCGCGCCCGCGAGAAGCTGAAGCAGATGCGGGTTGTCGTTGAATAATGCCCGGATGGCTGCTGCTCGATATCAGTACGTAAAAACTAGTGGGACACGCCCCGGTTCTTGACCGGTGACATGTCCCACTCAATGGACTCCTGCATCGCCCCCTACCCGACTACAGCCCGCGGATGAACGGGCGAAGATGGTAGAAGTCCTGGCGCAGCTGCCAGTAGGGCTGGGGATGCTGGAACAGGTAAGCCGCTGTGGGCGAGTTCCAATAGTTCAAGTTCCCCCATGGTGTTGCCCAGGGTGACGCCCACGGCCAGGTCTGCGAAGCCATGTTGTTCACATTCACGTTCACGGGAACCGAAAGATTGTTCTGATTGGCTGGGTACCCTTCGTAGCTCACCGGCGCACGATACTCATGAATGACTTTTGGTGGGACGGGGCCCGGAATGATAGCCATCGTCCACTCGCCAATCTGGAATTTGCTCGGGTCAGTTGAGTCGACCGTCGCCGATGGTGAGGCGGTATCACCCGCCTGGGATTCGGTGGGATTGGGCGCCGGAGCTTCTTCCGAAGTAGCACTGTCATCCGGTGCAGGAGCAGCTTCGGCAGCTGGAGCCTCCGGGGCTGCAGGTTCCGGTTGAGATTCCACGGGGGTCGGAACCGCTTCGGCAGCAGGTGCGGTGGAAGATGCTTCTGCGGGAGACTCTTCGGTGGCAGGGACCTCCTCGGCTGGAGGTGTCACCGCAGGATCCACGGCCGGTGGTGGAGACTCCTCGGTCACTTCTTCCGGATGAGGAGCAGCCGTGTTCTCCTCGGCTTCCACAGGCGGTGCAGCCTCCTCTTCCGTCATCGGCGACTCGACAGCCACCGGAGTCAGTCCCGATGCGGGTTTCGCGGGTGGTGCAGCGAACGATGGTGATGGTGGGTCATCCTGAGCGGAGGCAGCCCCGGCCGGCAACATCTGCCCCGTGAGTACAAGCCCCATCGCGAATGCACGCAGTGCCTGCTCGCTCATCCGAACAAACCAGGTGTTGTGATTGTGTTTGAAGTCAGCATCCATGAATCAAGTCCCCTCTGTGCAATGGCCACCCGGTGGAGAGAGAGTCACCGTCAGCGGTATCGCAACTCTTCGAGGCTAAGAACCCTGTTCCACCAAAGTCAAAAAGAATTCCTGACCCCGCTCGATTTCCCGCGAGCCGAAAACGCGAAATTCCCTTACACTTGACGAGTCGTAAAGGGTCTGTCAAAGACCTTGAACGTTGTTCACAATTTGATGCATCACGAACACGAGTAAACGACCTTCGTCCCATGCCTCTCCCCGGATACCACAGCTGTTATCTGCGGGTTGATCTGACAACTCGATCCGCTGAGTCACGGCCACTGAGCGAGACTGTATTGCGGCGGTACATCGGTGGTGTCGGCTTGGGGACTTGGCTGCTACTGCAGGAGGGGCTGGATGGTGTCGACCCATTCGACCCGAGAATGCCGGTGGCCTTTGCATTCAGTCCACTGGTCGGTACCTCGCTGACAACATCCGCCAAGTTCGCGGTGGTCGGGAAAAGCCCGCTCACGCAGCGGCTCTCTGATTCGCTCTCGTCATCGCATTTCGCCATCGCGGGCAAGCGAGCTGGTTTCGATGCGATCGTGGTCGTCGGAGCCGCTGACGAACCGCTGGCGATTCGCATTGACGGGACAACCTCTGAGAGTTCTGCCACTCCAACCGTCGAATTCATCCCGGCCCATGCCTGGTGGGGCCAGGCCAGCAGAGTTGCCGGAGATGATATCCGCCAGCAGTGGGGCCCTCGCTTCCGCGTGGCTGCCATTGGCCCGGCCGGAGAACGACTGGTCAGATACGCCACGATCTCCAGCGAAGGCCGGCACGCGGGCCGAGGAGGGTTGGGAGCTGTCCTCGGTTCCAAAAGACTCAAGGCGATCGCCGTCGCCGGAGATCGTCTGACACCACAGGCTCACCCCGACGAACTCATCACATACAGCCGCGACCTGTCCCAACGCTCATTCGGGCCTGCCACGGAAAAGTACCGAGAACTCGGCACGGTTTCGAACCTTTTGACCTTCAACCGGCTCGGTACCCTGCCCACTCGGAACTTTCAGTCGGGTGAGTTTGATGGAGCCGCACAACTCTCCCCTGAAGCCATCGTCGCCGAACATCCGCGTACTCGCGTCAGCTGCGCAGCCTGCACGATCGGCTGCGAGCATTTGTTTCATGGGTTAGGTTCAGACAAGTCTGCGGGTGTCCGACTGGAATACGAAAGCCTATTCGCCCTGGGGCCACTCTGCGGAATTTCATCGCCTGAGACCGTGCTGCGGTCTGCAGCGATCTGCGACGAGATCGGTATCGACACGATCAGTGCGGGGGCGACGGTGGCCTTCGCGATGGAGTGCTGCGAACGCGGGCTGGCTGGTGCAGACATGTCTCTGCGATTCGGTGATGACGAGGCCCTGCTCTCCGCTCTGCAATCGATCGGTGAGCGACGCGGTATCGGAGATCAGCTCGCCGAAGGGAGTCGCCGCCTGGCCTCCCGGTGGGGACCGGAAGCCGAAGCCATCGCCCCCCATGTCAAAGGCCTCGAAATCCCCGGCTATGAACCGCGAGCCCTGCAATCGATGGCACTCGGGTTTGCGGTGGGAACTCGCGGGGCAGACCACAACCGCTCGGGGGCCTATCAGGTCGACTTCTCTGACCGTGTCGACCGCCTCGACCTGCAGACACAAGATGTCCGCTTTGCCATCGAAACCGAAGACGAGGCCGCTGCGATGGACTCGCTGATTCTCTGCAAGTTTCTCCGCGGCGTCTTCTCCGACAAACACGCCGAGATGGCCCGCATGCTGTCGCTGGTCGTCGGCTGGCCAATCGATTCCAACGAGCTGCACGCCACAGCCCAACGAATCGTCCAGCTGCGCAAGTGGTACAACATCCGCCACGGCTGGACTCCCGCCGAGGACACACTACCAGCCCGTTTCCTCAACCAGCCCCTCACCGGTGGAGCCAGCAGTGGAGCCCGCCTGACCGCCGAGCGTCTGCATGAGCTGATCGCCGCTTACAACACCCAGCGAGGCTGGACCGCCGATGGGTGGTTGCCCGATTCGCAGATCGCCGAGTTGCAGTAGTGCGAGATCGTCGCCATTCGCGATGGTCGGTATACTTTCACCAACACATGACCGCTCTAAAGTCGTAAACACTCCATACGGCCGAGATCTGGTTCACTGTCACACGGAAGGTTTTCACATGCGTCGCTTGAATCACTATCTGCTGATCTTATGGGCAATCGTCGCCGGGCTGACTGCGGTCACCGGGCTTTCCGCCGAAGACAAACAACCAGCTGCCAAGCCCCCGGTAGCAGCTGTCTTCGGTCTCAAAGGCAACCTGCTGGAAACACCGATCCCCGAGGATCCGCTGTTCGGTGCTGTCGGACATGAATCTTTGAATTCGCTGATCAGTCGGCTCGACAAAGCTGCGAAGGACGAGACTGTCAAAGCGGTGGTGTTCATCCTCAACAGCCCGGAGCTGAACTACCCTCAGATCGAGGAACTGCGAGAGGCGATTGACCGCGTGAAAGCGGGAGGCAAGAAGGTCTACGCCTTCGCCGACAGCCTCGACACACGCAGCTATTCACTCGTTGCGGGAGCCCATCGCATCAGTGTCGTTCCGACCGGCGACCTCTGGATCACCGGTGTCTTTGGCCAGCAGATGTACCTGAAGGGGATGTTCGATCTGGTCGGTATTGAGCCCGATTTCATGACCTGTGGATCGTACAAAAGTGCTGCGGAACTCTTCACTCGTACCGGCCCCAGCCCCGAGGCCCATGAAATGTACACCTGGCTCTACGACAGTCTGTACGACCGTGTCGTCGAGCTGATCGCCACTGGCAGAAATGTTCCCGCGGACAAGGTCAAAGAGTGGGTCAATGTCGGCCTGTACTCCGCGGAACAGGGCGTTAAGACCGGCCTCATTGATGCTGCCGAGGAACGCCTGGAACTCGAACAGCATCTGCTCAAAGAGTTCGGCGAGGCGATGAAATTCGACAAGTCCTATGCCAAGCCCAAGGGACTGCAGGTCGACATGAACAACCCGTTCGCCTTGCTCCAGGTCTGGGCTCAGATTCTGAACGGTCCGCAGACTCGCCGCACCACCAAAGACCAGATCGCCATCGTCTATGTCGAGGGAGCCATCTCGCTCGGCAGCCCGGAAGCCTCGCCACTTTCGTTCACCGGGACGAGCGGGGCCTACTGCGAACCTCTTCGCAAGGCCCTGCAGGCAGCTGCAGATGATTCACAGATTAAAGCCGTCGTGCTGCGTGTTGATTCCCCCGGGGGATCGGCCACAGCCAGCGATGTGATCCTGCGATCCGCTAATCAGGTGAAGTCGAAGAAGCCGCTGATTGTCTCGATGGGAAACATGGCTGCCAGCGGCGGCTACTACGTCTCCTGCAACGCCCACAAGATTTATGCGGACGCCACCACGCTCACTGGCTCAATCGGTGTCGTCGGCGGAAAGCTCGGCACACAGAAGGTCTGGAGCCGGTTGGGGATCAGCTTTCAGGACAACGAGCGTGGCAAGAAGGCGGGGAT
>CANJZR010000168.1 GCA_947479075.1 Planctomycetaceae bacterium | reverse complement strand
TCGAGCGCCCTGTTGCAATCCCTGAGGGCCTCTTGATAGCGGCCCAGTTCGGTCAATGTTTGTCCGCGAGACTGATAAAAGAACGGGTTGGAAGGATCCATTTGCAGTGCGAGACTCAAGTCGGCGACCGCTTCCTCATAACGCTTCATTCGACTCAATATCTCGCCTCGAATGAACAGCGGCTCCGGAGAAGCTTCCCTGGCGATGGCTTCCGTTAAACTTTCCAGAGCTTCCTTCTCGCGCCCCAGTTGCCCCAAAACCATGCCTCGGTAGAAGTAAGCATTGGTGATGTCGGGATTCAGTTCCACGGCCCGATTGAAGTCTGAGAGAGCATCCTCAAATCGGCGCAGCTGCGAGTAAACGGTACCGCGGCCGAAGACGATACCTGCCAGTTGCAGGTCAACAAGCTGAGTGCCGTGGCGATGCTGCTGGACGAGTTGGTGGCCGATGATGCCGCGGTCGTACCACAACAAGGCGGTCTCGGGATCGTGTTCTTTCTCCTGATAACCAGAAGCGATCAGCATGTAAGGCCGCAGGCTTTCCGGCCAGCGATCAATATTTGTTTGCCATAACCGGTAAGAGTCACTGTATTCCGAGTTCCGCTGATAGGTCAGGGTTCCGAAGATCACCGCGATGAGGAACAGGAGACCGCTCGGAAAGATCCAGACGTGTGGCGACATCGTCTTCGGACAAATGAGACGATGCAGAGACAGTGTCCCCTGCCAGATGGCCATGACCGTGAGAATGACGAGCGATGCCAGGGGAAGATACATGCGGTGTTCGGCCACCGTCTGCGTCACAATTGGAATAATGCTGGAGCTGGGACTGAGTACGGCAAAAAAGAAAAACCCGACGAGTGAGATCCACGGGTGATATCTCAGTGCGACGAGGGACCCAAGCACCATCAATGCGATGACGACCGCCCCGGGAACGATCTCTTTGAGTTCGCGAACAACGCCGACACCGTAATCGAGAACCAGGGAATCGGGCCAAAAAGTGAGATGCAGATAACGGCATATGGCCCAGCACTGGGTCTGGAGGTATTCCCAGGATGTCACTCCTAGGTCAGTACCGGTGCTGTTTTGTCGGCCCTGCGTCACGGCGACTATAAAAAACAGGGGAATCCAGGTGCAAAACAGGGACACGTAAAGGCGCCGCCGCCGGATCCACAATAATCTCCAGGGGTATCCCGAAAAAGTGAGGTCGTACAGAACCACGGCGAGCGGGGCCGACACGATCACTTCTTTACTTGCGACTCCGCACAAACAGGAAAGCACCGAGGCGATGGGCCAGACCAGGGACTTCCGAGACGACAACGCGCGAATCGCACAGTAGAGCGACAGCCAATAGAACAATCCGACGAGCGACTCCGCACGCTGGACGACATACGTGACCGACTCCGTCTGCAAGGGATGAAGCAGCCAGAGGAGCGACGTGAAGAGAGCAATCGGCGTCGCATGAGGATTTGGAGTCGCAGCACTGGGCCAGCGTTCCAGCGTGCGACGCACCACACCGAAAAATGCCAGCCCCGCCAGCAAATGAATGATCACGTTCACGATGTGGTAGGAAGTGACGGAGTCCTTCCCGTAGGCGTAATTCAGAGCGAATGTCAAATTGAGCAATGGACGGCCGTAGGCTGTCGTATCGCCGTCGAACAAAACGGTACTGATCGGCCACATCCGGTGAATCGACGCGCTGTCGACAATGGTGGGAATGTCGTCGAGCACAAATGGGCCCGACAGGCTGTTCGAATAGGACAAAGCGACCGAAAGAGACAGGATCGCCGCGCAAAACGTTGTGGTCACCCAACGGGGAAACTGGGATGCCGGACTTGATCCAGGATGCATTTCGTTCACATCGAACTTTCAGAGGCAGCGTGAATTCATCTGTCCTTCAGGGGAGGCGCAAGCTGCGACGAATTCGAACGTCGCAACCCCTGAACCGTCTCTGCGAGCCGAGGGTTCGCTTTCAGGGCCGCCTGAAAGCGTGCTTCTGCTGCGGAACGTTTGTTCTGCCTGAGATCAATTTCTCCAAGTTTCAAGTTCGCCATCGAGTTCTCACCTGCCGTCTTTGCATAGGCCAACGCTTGCTCAAAATAACCTCGTGATCGATCCAGATCCCCCTGCGACGAATAGATCCCCCCCAGGACGGTGTATGCATCGCCACTGGCTGGATTGCGGGCGAGCATCTTTTCCAACAAGACGCTGGCTTCATCTCCGCGGCCGAAGTTCGCCAACATAATAGCGGCGGGCAATTGCGATGCTTGATCGTCTGGAAGGGCGGCCGCGACATTCTGAGCCCGTGCGAACATCGTATACAACCAACTCTGCTGATCGAGATCTGTCGGTAAGATCGCTTGCCCCAGCAGCGTTTTCGCGTAACGGCGTTCCAATTCCCCTTTTTGTGTTTGTGTTATCTGCAGGCCGATCACGTCGGACAGCGGACGAACGGGGACGGCCGACATGATTTCACCATCCGTTTACCGGGTACCAGTACGCGGTCACGACGAAGCCGAGACAAGATGGCATGCTATTTCGACTTGAGATCGTAATCGACACCCGACGCTGGCTTACTGGCCTCAACGTTTAGGGTGTACGTGCTTTTCCTGGCACTGCTGTAACGGCCCTTGAAAAGATCGTCCGTAGCTTCGCTTGATTCATTGTCACGTTCCACGGGTATATGCCGGAATGTGATTTTATAAGTGCCCGGTTCTAAGCCGTCGCATTGAACATTGGTCGACCAGCAATATTTCCCCTGCGCGTCCGTACGGGTTTGTCGTACTCGAACATTCGATTTGTCGTGGAGGTAAAGATTGATACCAGCAGTCGGTTTTCCGTCGATAGAAACCGTCCCGGTTACGGAGACCACGTCGGCTAACTTTCCACCGGCCATCTGAGCCAATTGCTCTTGGGAAACGTCTTGAGATGACGATCCACAACCAGCCAGACTGATGAGCACCAAAGTCAAAACCAAATTCCGGCAGTGAAAACGCATGCCCCACTCCTCTGAGTGCCGTAATGGCCTCATTTCAAAACTCAACCTGAAGTAACAACGACACGTCAGCCAGCTGTTCAGGCCAGCCGACGTGTCTCATGAAAAGGATTCCTTCGCAGCAATACAAGTTGCGAAAATCCGATCCGCTTAGAATTCGCCGAGTACTACACCATCGTCGATACAGAGGATATTCGACATCGTATAAGCGGCGATGTTTTCGCTGATGAACCGCACTGATCCATCACCCATGGCCATGTGAGCTCCGCCGGTGTGGAAGCTATACAGGTTCCAGCGGTTGTTACAGTTGACAGTACACTGGCCATCGGCGCGTCCAGGACCACCATTCGTCGTCGAGTAGCTTTGCGGGGTGATTGGCCGCATTCCGTGGACGGAGAGATGCCAATCCATCCAGGCGTCGCCTTGCTGTGGCACCGCTCCGGTCCCCGGATCAACGGTTGACGACGTCGCGTTCGGGCCCACATTTTTGCTGTGCCACATTTCACGACTCTTAAACGCACTTTCACCCAGCATCAGTGTGTTCGACAAACCATCGGTCACCTTCGACATCTTGACACCACCGGAGTTTACCCCACTGAAGGAATCAGCATCCATCATTGTCCGACCGCTGTTGCCGCCGCCAATGTTCTTCATGGCGGTGAACATGGACATTGCGGGGTAATCGAGAGCGCCGCCTTTCAAATAATTCGGGATCGAGGCGGGGAAGTCACCGCATGCGTAGAGTGGCGTCACATTGCTCGAACGTGGCACAGAGGGGCAGAGGAACGGCGGAATTACCGAGCCAGACAGTGTTGCGAAGTCTTGCGAGGCACTCCAGGCTGTCCCTGCAACGTTCGTGAAATTCAGCAATGGACCGCCTGTGGTGGAGCCCCAGCCTTGCGGGACGGAGAAGTTGATCTTGTTGTAGAGCGGCCCCTGGTCCAGGAACGGAAGAACGAATTCCGTCCAGATGTGCATGTTCGTATCCCCAACGGCTTGACCACGAATACCCTCGCCGATTCCGGAAATCGCCCCACCGGTGTTGAGAACAACAGTGTTCGCGGCGGGCAAGATCCCGAAGGTTTCTGCGTAATTATGGAAAGCCAGCCCCAATTGCTTCATATTGTTCTTGCACTGTGACCGACGAGCCGCTTCGCGAGCCTGCTGCACTGCTGGAAGCAACAACGCGATCAAAACAGCGATAATCGCAATCACGACAAGCAACTCGATGAGCGTGAACGCTCGCTTCTGCCGATTCATCTTTAAAAGGGCCCCGTACAACATCGCAGAACTCCAAAAGTAGGGAAAAGTGAGGAAACGACGCACCATAGTCTCAATGCGGAGAAGAATATCTGCGCACAGAAGGGTAGACTCGGTTATAGTTACGAAATTTTCTCACTCTTCAATTGAAAATCTTAATAAATTAGTATTTGCTTAACAAAGATTTCTTTTCTGATCAGTCCGAACTCGGCGACATTATGGCGATTTTGATCGGAGATCGATTAGCACTCACAGAGAACGCTTTCTCAGACTCGTCCCGCATGTTGCGTTTTGCCGCACGGAGAACGGAATGCAATATCGCACGACTTGGTTAAGTTGCGATGTTGACGCGAGGCGGCCCGGTCAGGATTGGCTGGGGCGTGTAGCGACACGAGACCTCAACGCGTACGTCGGAATTGGACATTCCAGCATCGTGTAGAATGTCGCATGCGAAGCGGTTGAGTTCGGATGAGAGACAGGCACACGCCTGCCTCTCGCCGAGGATCAGCCACCAGTCCGAGTCCCGCGTTGGTCAATCCCGACGGCAGTGAGGATCACGAGGCCGAGGACGACTTTCTGCATATAGCTGTCAACGCGGAGCAGGTTCATGCCGTTCTGGATCACGGCGATGATGAACGCACCGATCAGGGTGCCAAACATCGTGCCGCGACCACCCGACAGGCTGGTCCCTCCCACGACCACAGCTGCGATTACATAGAGCTCGTACATCTGTCCGAACATGGGCGAGCCGCTCTGCAACTGGGAGGCCATCAGGATGCCCCCGAACCCGGCCAGTAACCCCGAGCAGAGGTACGCCGCCAGCAACACGCGCTCGGTCCGAATCCCCGACAGCCGGGCCGCCTCGCGGTTCCCCCCCACTGCGTACAGATGCCGGCCCCAGACGGTGCGTGTCATCACAGCATGAGCCAGCAGGTAAAACGCTCCCAGCATCCAGACCGAGTTCGGTACCCCCAGCATCGTCCCCCGCCCGAGCCACGTAAACGACTGCGGAATCTTATACGCCGACTCCCCCCTGGTGAGCATGTACGCGACCCCGCTGACCGCCAGCATCGTCGACAGCGTCACAATGAACGGCGGCATCTTCAGCTGGGTAATCAGTCCGCCGTTCAACAGTCCGATCGCCGCTGCGACCCCAATCCCAGCGAGTGAGCAGGCAACCATCATCCCGGTCCCCGCACTGACGCCGCCGCCCCAATTCTGAATCAGCAGGCAACAGGTCACAGCTGCCAGGGCAATGAGGCTGCCGACGGAGAGATCGATCCCCCCGGTGATGATCACGAGTGTCATCCCGATCGCAATGACCGCGATGACCGAGATCTGGTCCGTGATGTTGAAGAGGTTGCGGGCCTTCAAAAAGTCGGGCCAGCGATACGGCTCGGGGGAGAGGACGCGTGGAGTCCCCAGAGCCGGGAAATCGACCGCCAGATCTTCAAACACCGCCCAGTCGGCAGCCTCATGCGTCGTCACGATCGCTCCGAGCGGCTGGCCGGATGCGTTGAGGGACTCCAGGGCCTTTCGCACTTCACGCGCGTCACCACGAACGACCTGCGTCGGAATCAACTCCGCGCCCAGACTCGATTCCACAGCGGAGCCAAATGCTTCGAATCCATGACTGGCAGGAGTCCCGCGAACGGCTCCATCGGAGGTCGAGCCACTGGCTGCATCGAGGGGAATGACGAGCAGTACCTTCCCCGGCTTCAACTCAGCCGCTCGACGGGCCAACCGGTGTCCGGCGGAAGCATCGATGTCGTGCTGCTCCCGGATCGTCATCACACTCAATATCAGGACCAGTGACAGCAGCCCCGCCAGACGCGCTGACTCCCGGCCAAGTATCTGATGCAACAGCGAACCAAGACGAGACGACATTTCCGGGTACCTGAGTGAGCGGAACAGAGAACCGGGATCGACAGAACAGAATGACAACGCCGCCAATTGCCAGGGCATTCACAGGCAGCGATTCGACAGGCCGCGCCAGTCTTGCCGAATAGATGGGTTCTCGCCAGTCTGCCGATCAGCCCCAATACTCCTCATGAATTCCCGTTACTGATCTTCGTACGAGGATTGTCGGACTCTGGCATGTCAGCACACTGGCGAAATTCCACAAACAGCGCTTGCGATGAACTCCATCTTGAACCAAGATTTGAGGAACATTCGGCTGGCGAACATGTTACGAAACGTTCATACTCTTCGACGTATGGACTTAATTGAATGGGTTTCCTGGGGCTCCCCAAATGACTACGTCTGACCGTAATCAGAAGACCGATGCCTCAGCCCAGCTGTCGGAAACGTTTGTTCCGGGGAGTTCTCCCTCAGGAAACATGGACAGGACGCGTGCCATGGGCCAGCCCAGCCCCTCCGATCCCAAACCACCCTCCAAGCCGCAGAGCTCTGACAACAAGGGCAGCGGTGAGCAGATCCTCGGCGACTTCAAGGTCCTGAAGAAGCTGGGGCAGGGAGGGATGGGGACCGTTTATCTGGCCCAGCAGATCAGCCTCGACCGCCCCTGTGCGCTCAAGGTCATGATGAAGGAACTGGTCAAGAAGCCGGGCTTCCTCGAACGATTCATTCGTGAAGCGCGAGCGATGGCCAAGATCAACCATCCCAACGTCGTGCAGTGCTACGGCGTGTTTGAGGAAAAGGGGTTGAACTTTGTCGCCATGGAGCTGATGGATGGCAAGAGCATGCAGGACTGGGTGAACGAACTCGGTCGGCTCTCCGTCTCCGATTCGGTGCTGGTGACATGCGTCGTGGCAGAGGCTCTGCAGCACGCGCACGACTTGAACATGGTCCATCGGGACATCAAGCCCGACAATATCCTGGTCACGAAAAAGGGAGTGATCAAGGTCGCCGACCTGGGACTGGCCAAATCGACTGACGAAGACATGTCGATGACGCAGAGCGGGACGGGCCTTGGGACGCCCCATTACATGCCCCCCGAGCAGGCCCGCAATGCCAAGCACGTTGACAACCGCTGCGACATTTATGCCCTGGGCGTGACGATGTATCACTTCCTGACCGGGAAAGTGCCGTTCGCCGGAGATTCGATTGTCGAGCTGATTACCAACAAGGAAAAGGGCGTCTTCCAGCCAGCCCATCGCGTCAACTCTCAGGTGCCTGAACGTCTCAGCCTCATCTGTGACAAGGCCATGGCCAAGGACCCCAAGCATCGCTATCAGCACATGCGGGATCTGGTCAAGGACCTCGAAGCTCTCGGTGTGGCGGGCACTTCGCTCTCCTTCATTAACGATCCCAACCGTCAGGCGGTCCGCCGCGGCAGCTCGGCCCCGACAGCGACCAACATGCGGAACACCCTGGCAACCACTGCAGCAGGGACGGGAGCACGTGGTCTGGCAGCCACGCAGGCGGGACAGGTCGAAACGGGCAAGAAAACCCCAGCGGGGACCGATCCTGGCTGGTTTGTGAAGCACATTGATGCCACCGGCAAGCCCACCATCTCTAAAATGTCGACACCGCAGGTCCTGCAGAGCGTCCGGAGCGACCGATTTAACGAGCGAACCCAGCTGGCCTCCAATCCGAAAGGCCCATTCCTGCCCCTGACTCAGGTCCC
>CANJZR010000167.1 GCA_947479075.1 Planctomycetaceae bacterium | reverse complement strand
TTGAGATTGGCCAATCGATCACGAGATGGACAATCTGGCCGATTGGTCTCTGTCTGCTGATCTCCCTCATACCGGCAAGAAGCATCGGGGTGCAGACCAGCTCCACTCGATTCCTAAAACTCAATGCGATCTGCTCTTTTGGAATGATGTTCGCCCTTCAATTCGTCTCATCGGCCACTCTGATTGAGGCACTGGGAAAAATCGACCGCAGCACATTTACATTGCTGATACCCGTCTTTGCTTTGCCGTTCTGTTTGAGCACCGCCGGTCCTCTTCCCCAACCACAAAAAGCACCTCGCACAATCTCGGCGTCTGACATGTGAGCTCTCCAGCGAGAGTTGATCGAACAAACCACCAATCGCCTGCCCGCAATTACTTGCGTTTAGTCGGCAATGCCGGAGCAAGGTTCAGCGGTGATGAGGCTAAACGGACCAGCAGCGAAGTCAGCCTCGTCATGAACTCTGCAGAGGTGTCGACCTCGCGCAAGACTTCGCACCGCTCAGCCATTAATTCGTCGTTCAAATGACACAGGTCCACGGCGACCAGCCCGAGAAACTCTTCGACTTCGTCCGGCCTCAAGTCCCGCCGCTCCAGGTTGGTCACATCGTCGTGTCGCACGCGGGTCAACTGGGCGAGCGTGCCTCCCTGCGTACGGTACAACTTTCCGCCTCGCACTGCCCGGCGCAGCTGTCCGTTGGAATCGAAGCGGCACATCAGCTCGGGCCCGAAATAGAACGACCAATGCCCCAAATCGTTACAACCGATGGTAACGGGATGATCGATACCCGGGACTTTCAGTTCGATCCGCTCTCGCAGGTTGACTGCTTCCGCCATCATATCTTCGCGATCCGCTTCAATCCGAGTCCTCGTCACAGAAGTCTCCTCAGTCCAGAATTGCGGGCCACATTCCTCAAGATTCTACGTTTGTGACTCCCGGTTTGGTAAGCTGAGTCGGAGCGATACAATTCTTCCAGGCGACGAGTTCGCCTGACTGGTCTGGAGAATCTGTCCACTGGCGGTCTGCCAGACTCTCCTCGTTGAACATCATCTCCCTTCCCCGGGATTATGTGGATGTCGGTTTCCACGCTTCCTCCGTATCACCCGATGTCGTCAGGCGAAATCCGTCTGCCCGATCTCGACCGATATCAGGAAGTCGAACGCAAGCACAAACTGCTGGCCGAATACCTTCAGCTCAAACAACTCGACGCTCTGGTACTCGAACGCCCTGAAAACTTTGCCTGGCTCACCCATGGCGGAAACTGTCTCAGGTTTGGAACCAGCGAAACCACAGCCACCTTGTTCATTACACGCGACGCCCGCGTGGTTCTGTGTAACGTCGTCGACAGCGGACAATTGTTCGACCGGGAAGTTCCGGGACTGGGATTTCAGGTCAAAGAACGGCCTTGGACTGAGCCTCGCGACGTGCTGATTGCCGATCTCGTCCGAGGTCGGAACGTCGGGAGCGATACAGGTGTTCTCGGCCTTCCCAACCTGTCGAACGAGCTGGCAGACTTTCGCCGGACAGTCACGGCGAAGGAAGCAATTCAGCTGCGGGCTCTCGGACGCTGGGTGTCACACGCCATTGAGGCTGCCGCCCGCAACCTGAAGCGAGGACTGAGCGAAGCGGAGATCGCTGGGGAAATCTCGCACCGCCTGATCAAGCATCAAATCACGCCCGTGCGTATCCAGGTCCAGGCCGACGGCCAGGGGGCTCGCTACCGCCACTGGGCCTACGGGATGGACAAGGTTGAACGTCACTGCGTGATTTCAGCAGTGGGGAGGATGGCTGGCCTGCACGCGGGTTGTACGCGAACCGTCTGCTTTGGCACTCCCCCCAAAGACATGATCGATACGCACCAGGTTGCCACACTGCTCCAGGCGACGGGAATGTATTTTTCCCAGGCGGGGTGGGAAGTCACGGAAACCTGGAAACGGCTCCAGCGCATCTATGAAAAATTCGGTGTCCCCGACGAGTGGCGACTGGCCGAGCAAGCCGAAACGATGGGCTACGACTTAAGCGGCATGTCAGTCATGCCGAATACGAACGCGAAGTTCAGCGATGGGCAGGTTGTCCACTGGCACCCCAGCGTCCGCTTCGCCGCCACGGGTGACACGATCCTGATCCACAAGGACCGGACGGAACTCATTACTCCCTGTGAAGTCTGGCCGATGATCAAGATTCAGATCAAAGGCGTCACCATCGAACGTCCGGCGATTCTTAATCGCGAGTCATCCGCCGCGACCGAATGGTGCCTGGACTGAATCGTGAATAGGGCGTCCAGTCGCCAAGCCAGCGTCGTCCTACTTCCTCGCGCTAATCCAATCGAGATACGTCTGCGCACACCGGTCGAGGTTCTCCGCCTGCCCACCGCCGCGGATCGGCGAACAGATTTCGTAAGCGGCGATTCCGTCAAACCCACCATCGCGCAAGCCCTGAAAAAACGCGGCGTAATCGATGAAGCCGGTTCCGAACGGCACAGCTCTCACCCAATCGGGAGATACCGGTTCGTAGTTCACCAGTTCCGGACGGTACAGATGACGTGGCACGCGAATGTAGTCGGCATTCGTCGTCAGGACAGTGTGCGGCGCAGCCTTCTTCGCCGCGTCATAGAGTGCCTCACCACGCAATGCCGGTGACCACGCGTCAAACCCGAGCTTACAGTTCGGACGATCGATATCGGACAACAGCTCCAGCAGTGCATCGGTATGCAGCGCGATGTCGTGATGGTTCTGGATCGCGATCGTCACGCGATGCGCCACAGCTCGATCACACATCTCGCGGATCGATTTCACACAGCGGGTCCACTGGGCCTGGGAGTCCTGCCCCGCCACGTCATATGACGTAAAGATCCGTACGATCTTCGCACCAACTTGCGCAGCGATCCGGCACAACGACTCGATATACGCAATCTGAAACTCCAGGTGCGGCACTTCGCTTCCCACACCGCTGGGCTGCGACAGATTGGTGTACCCGGCGATCACATCACAGCGAACTTTGGCCTGGTCCAGGGCTTCCTTCACCTGATGAACCAGCTCCGGCGAGGCATCGAGCGGCGACAGATGCGGACGCTTCCCCGCGATCATTACCGACCGAAACCCCAGCTGTCCGGCTCGCGCGATGAAGTCCGTCAAACTGAGCGCCGACTGGCCCCAGAAACCGGCGTAGCTCACTGAGAACAAGCTGGGAGTCATTGGTTACCTTCGCCATTGTTCGTGCAACAGAACCTGGTTCGAACAGACAAGAATGTCTGTCCTGTCCTGCGACAATACGCTCAAGGAGACAGAAAATCTCCCGGCATGCTACTTTCTCTCAGCGAAGCAGTAGAGCCATTCCTGATAGTCCGGCCCATCCCCTTCACCCACGCGGAGGAAAATCTGACCACCGCAGATGGCGGGGCTGGCAAAGGCGGAACTGCCCACTTTATTTTCGGCCACGAGGTCGAACTTCTCGGGCGTCGGCTGGAAGACATACATCGTGCCCGCCTCATTGGCCCAGTAGATGTTCCCCCCTGCCAGTACGGGCGACGCACTGACGGGGCCGGAAAGGCGATGCTTCCACTTTTCTTCGCCACTCTCTCCATGCCAGCAGTACATGACCCCGCTGTCGTTCAAGGCATAGAGATAACCGTCGTGAACAATCATGGACTGCTCGTAACACTTTTGATTGTTCGTCCAGAGGACCTTTTTTGACCCATCCGCCTTCACGGCAATTGTCTCTGCCTTGGGGAAGCCGCCGCTGGCAAAGACGATGTCGCCTTCCCAGACCATCGTGCCACAGGTCGCATAGGTCGTCCCCGGCACCGCCCAGTTCGGTTTCCCGTTGACCGGATTCCAGGAGGTCACGAACTGCTGACCGCTCATCAGCATCTGGTCCTTGCCCGCCACCTTTGCAATCACGGGAGTTGAGAAGGAGATGGAGGACAATCGCTTGGTTTGCCAGGCCTTCTTGCCCGAGACACGATCGAGAGCTGTGACAAAGCTGTCGCCATCGTACTCCGACGCGACGATCACGTTCCCCCGATAGATGACCGGCGAAGGGGCGTACCCGTATTCGTACATCTTGGGGTGGAAGTCGGCCACCTTCTTTCGCCACAGCACCTTGCCATCGAAATCGAGTGTAATCAGCTCCACCTGATTGTGGTGGTAGAACGTCACAAACAGACGCTCTCCGTCACTGGCGATGGTCGGGGTCGCCTCGGTGTTCTTCGCGTGATTCTTCTCTGGAAACGCACCTTGATTCACTTCGACCTGCCAAACCTCCTGCCCCGTCTGGCGATCAAAAGCCACGACACAATGCCGCTCGTCCTCTTTGAAAGCGGTGGTCAGATAGATGCGGTCACCCACCACGGTCGGCGAGGAGTGACCACGCCCAGGCACCTTGGCCTTCCAGGCCATGTTCTCCCCATCGCCAAACTTGGTCGGGACGGACGTCTCCGAGGCAATCCCATTTCGTGAAGGTCCACGCCACCAGGGCCAGTCGTTTTTTCCGTTGAGTTTCGGAAAATCAGCGATCCCTTTTTCCTGGGCGTGGGACACCTCTCCAATCAGCCCCACCCACACAGCCACAACGAGCAGATACCCGAATCGAACCATCACGGAGCCTTCTCAAAAGTCGATCGATGAATCGGCCTCAGAGCCGAGTCGCCTTTGTGCATCCAGGCACACATTCCAAATCATCAATGCCAGAAATCGTACTCGAAACGAACCGCCTTGTCCTCGATTGGGGATCGTTCCTATGATCCCCAATCGACAACGTGGCCCCAGCTCGGTCACGGAGCCACTGACCCGGCTCGGGATGGATTTTCATGAGATTGTTCACATCGATCGACGGCCCTGTGGCAGTCATCGGCGACGTTCACGGCCAGACAGACAAACTCAGTGTTGTTCTGAAGAAGCTGCAGGCCCTGCCCGACTATCAGGAGCGATGGATCGTCTTCATTGGAGATCTGGTCGATCGCGGTCCCGATCCATGTTCGGCAGTCGAGATGATGGTCCAGCTGCAAAAGCAGCATGAGCGGACCACGGCGATCGCCGGGAACCATGAGCTGGCGATGGCAGCCGCCATCAAGCTCGTCAACACCCCCAGCTATTCCGACTGGGACCAGCGCTGGATCGCACACTACGGATCCGAGCAGACATTCGAAAGTTACGGAGCCCAGTTTGGTGACCTGGATGACTTGAAGAACAAGATACCGGATGAGCACCAGCAGTTTCTGTCGGATGTGCCGTGGTGCGTCGAGCATCCCGACTTTCTCTTTGTGCATGCGGGTCTCAGCCCGAACCAACCCTATAAGGTGCAGCGATCGATCCTGCGGGAGCGGGACTTCTCGCTGAACCGCCCGGAGTGGTTGTGCTCCAAGAGTCTGGTTCACGCCGCCCCACCGGAAGACTGCCCGCAGGTTGTTGTCTCCGGACACGTACAGGTCCCCCAGGTGCAGTTCTCCTCCCGGAAAATCCTGATCGACACGACCGGTGGCTTTCACGGCGACCTCAGCTGCGTGCTGCTCCCCGAAGGTCGGGTGATCACGTCGGGTGCGGCAAGTTATTCCGCGTCAGATGTTCGCCGTCAGAAGGCCACCCCGCCAAAACAGAAATCGGGCTGGTTCGATCTGTGGTAGGCAGACGCCGATGAATTCCCTCGCTGTGGGAGGTGAGTTTTCCCCAAATCGGGTTAATATTTTGGATAGATCTTCCCGCTGTTGAATATTCTGATGTGATCGATTCCGATCAGACAGACTTACCCCAGCCCGTCGACCGGGGCCATTCCCCGAGGAACCGTCCATGACGTCCCCCTCCGACGATCATGCACCACAGGATATCCCCGTCCGCACGCAACATCAGCCTGCGAATCAATCGCTGGCGCGACCGCGAATAGTAACACGCGTTCCGCAATTGGATGAATCGGGATTCCTCGTATCAGGCTGGGGGACAGCAATCTTCCTGCTCATCGGCTTGTCGATGATGGCCGGGTTGGCGGGTGCGTCGTACTGGCTGATCCAAGAAGCGGAAGTGATCGCCAAATCGGATCTATTGTCTGCATTCCAGACGAAACATCAGGCCAGCAGTCCGCAGAGCCAGTTTTTCAATCCTGTCCCTCATCCCACTCCCCCCCGGATCCACCCCGCCAGTCAACCCGCGAAACCATCTGGTCAACGCCCCCGCCGCCCCCTGGTGCCCGTCTTTCCACAGGGAACCCAGCCACTACCCGAACTGACCTCCGACGAACGAACTCTCATACTGGCATCGCTCCATCCCCGGGAGAGTAACGATGAGCGGACGAAAGATATTCGCAATGGTTTTTCCATTGAGAACATCATCGCCTCGCAGAGGGATCCCGAAGACTGCCTGAAGATGACCGAAGTCATCGGTCAAACACTCTCCGCCAACGGTCAGGCGATCACTCTTCAAACCAACCGGTTCTACCACCCCACCCTTCATTTGAGGATCCGTGAACAACTTCCCCCCGAGATCCTCGCTCGTTCCAGATTGCACTTTGAGTTGAAGTATCTGGCTCGCGTCTCCGCCCGTGTTCGCGTCGCTCATGTGGAACGATACAACGACGACACGGAACGAACTGCCTTTTGCCACATCGGAGATCATTCCGAATATGCATTCCGCTATGAGTTGGTCCGGGTCGGACCGCAGTGGTATGTGATCGACATGGAATCGATCGACGCAGGACTTTCACTCAGTGAAGTCGTCGCTTTGAGCGAGACCCTCAATGTGCTGTTCCCCCAGGAGAAAGGCCAGCTGTACGCAATGGGCATTCATCTGGCGAACTCGGGTGAGGGTGGCGATATTGGGTCTCGGGCAACCAGATACCGGAAATACCTGATGGAGAAGGTGCCAAACCCACTGAGAGATTTTTACCTGAGCGTCACGGCCGGAGTGGAGGATAAGTTCTGGGGGGCTAGCCCGAAAGCAATCAACTGGGTGAGTGGCGTTGAGAATCTGGACCGATTTATTTCCGTTCATCGCCTGCGCATGGACCTGGCCCGGAATGAGGGGAAACCTCACGATGTCGTTTTACACGGAGAACGTTACATCGCACGAGCCGGGAACGCCTGCCCTCCAGTCGTGCGCAACTATGCGGAAGCACTCATTCAGATCGGCCGTGTGCCGGAGTCGCTCAAGTTTCTGAATTACCTGCTGACGCTCGATCGCAATGACGAGGCAACGCTTCAGATGTTGGCCATTCACACTGCTGATCCGGACGTGCGCAAACAACTCGCACCGCTGCTGGAAGAGTTTGAACTCAACGAGATGTCGAGCCCCACCGAACTCGATATGCCGAGTTCCACAGACGCCCCTGGTTGTGAGCCAAAGGATGAAGCCCAGGCACCAGATCCCCTGGAGCCTTGAGATGGCCCCTTCCTGGGAGGCTATAACAGATCGCCCCGCCAGGCCTCGGCGAGTTCCGGGATTGCGGCCAGAGCCTGACGCTCGGCGGGGTGCCTGCTCCTGGTGTAGAAGACCTGATTCACACGAGACAGCGGCCAGTCGGCGTGTGGTCGTGACAGCAGAGTGATCTCCTGCCCCGCCGTGATCTCTCCCGGCTGGATGACGCGAAAATACCACCCCGATCGACCGGTCATAATTACGCGTTTCGGCAGGTCCACAACTCTCCAGCGGCGGGCGAGTTTCCAGCAGGGTTGTCGCGGCTGGCTGACCTCCAGAATGACATTGTGAATGGCGTAACGGTCACCGAGGCAGACGTTTTCCTCGGTTTGCCCGCTGATCGTTAAGTTTTCGCCGAACCCGCCCCCACCCATTTCGGGCAGCGCGAGTTGATCACGCCAAGCTGGATAGTGATCCGCGGAGTAGGCCAGCACGGCCTTGTCGGGTCCTCCGTGAAATCGCAGATCGGCCTGTTCGTTGCCCTCCATGCGATCATCATGGACCTTCACGGGCCC
>CANJZR010000166.1 GCA_947479075.1 Planctomycetaceae bacterium | reverse complement strand
TCGAGGACCGCCCCATTCACGCCCGTTCGGTCACTTTGTTTGAACGGTTTTATCGGTGGAGTCGCAAGAACCCCGTCGTGGCAGGACTGGGAACCGTGTCGGCACTGTTGTTGCTGACGCTGATCACCGTGCTGGGGGTCGCGAACTACAAGATTGGCAAGTCGGCTGACCTGCTCGCCCTGGAGAGTCAGTCAGCTCGGGATTCCGCTCAAATCGCCTTGTCCAAACGCAAGCTGGCGGACGACAACCTGAAACTCGCGATTCAGGCGTTTGAAGACATCATGGACAACGTCGCCTCGCGCGGTAGTCCCGTGTCACTCGTTTCCGAAGAGGATGTCCCGACCATCGGGGAAACGACCGAAGTCAGTCCCGCCGACGCCAAACTGCTCGGACGCCTGTTGGAGTTCTTTGATCGTTTCGCCCAGCAGAACTCAACTGACTTCACCCAGGAGATGGCCGATATCCGCAGTCGCATCGGCGACATCCAGGTGCGTTTGGGGCGGACGGCCGAGGCCGAAGAGGCGTATAAGGCCAGTGCCCAGACTTACCTGACCTTGCGAGAGAGTCGCCCCGGTTCACTGCCGCTGCTGCTCGCTCATGCCAAGATCTGGAACCGCCTCGGCGTGGCCTATAGCCAGAGCGGGCGGGTGGTCGAAGCCTTCGAAGCACACCACCACGCCTGTCAGCTGCTGGAAGAGAACACGATCGACAAAGACTCTCTGGAAGTCCAGCTGGAGATTGGGCAGTCGTTGATCCTCGCCGACACCGTCTTCATCCGGTCTGGAGCCTCGGAAGTGATGGCGGAGATGTTCCGTGACCGGGGAAATCGTCCTCCTCCACCCCCGGAAGGAATCGGGCCTTCGCGTCGCCCCCGTGAAAACGAACCCGGACAGATCGAACGCCCCCCTCGTGAGAATGACGGTCGTGGAACCCCGCGGGATTCAGATCGTGGCGGCCGATCGGCCTGGCGACGCCCCATCAATGACTGGGACAAAGGTTCCATCAGGGCTGTGGCTCTGCTGGAGAAGCTGTGGGCGGAGCATCCTGACCACACGCAGATTCGCCTGCTCCTCGCCAGTGCCCACCGCAATCGCTACTACGCGAACCGAGTTCGGCACATGTACGATCAGGCGAACGTCGACCTGCAGATTGCCATCGATCACATGACAGCTCTCGGCGAGCTGGACCGGAATTCGCCGACCTATCGGTTTGAGCTGGCGGACCTGTTATGTCTGCCGATTGCCTCGTCGTCGCCCGAATCTCTCAATGAGGAAACCATCAGTCGGTTGGAACGTTCCATCGCCATCAGCGAGAAGCTGTTGAGTGAAACGCCGACGATTCCCGAGTATCAGGCGATCCTCGGCCTGGCACTGCGTCGACTCGCCTCGATCCACCAGTCAGCCAACAAACTCGAACTGGCCGATGCCGAGTATCGCCGCGCGATCGAGATTCAGCGTCCGCTCGCCGTGCGTTACCCATCGACCAGTGTCTACCAGGTCGCCTACGTGAAGTCGCTGGCCGGCCTCGCCGACCTGAACAAGCAGCGAGAGAACTACCCCGAAGCCAAAGAGGCCCTCGACCGGGCGATCGTCGTCCTGCAAGACTTCCTGGATAAGCACGAAGATGACCGCGTGCTGCGACTCAGTTCCTACAAAAAACGCCTCCAGGAACGCCGCGATAAGATCGCCGAAAAGCTCTCCAAACCGAGCTCTGAGCCGCTGGATATGCCCGCGACCTGAGAGCCTCATTCGCTCTTCGTCGCGATCAGCACTCCATTGAGTCCGCACACCACCCGGCGAGCGGGGCGGCGTCAGCCCCCCGGTGCTTCTCCCCGCTGTGCCGGGATTCCCGCATTCAAACACCGCACGCGTCAAAGCACCATCCGGCTCACGCCGGACGCTCGCCAGTCGTGTCGACGCTGCTGGTATCGAGCGTTCGTGCCCAGACCTGCGGTCTCATTTCCTCTTTACCGAATAACCTTGGATTATCTGTCCCTCAAAAGAATCGCCACCACCCTCTCGCTTCACTCCGTTGCTGCTGGTACGCAGATCCGCGTTAGTGAGGTGATAAGACCATGACGTGCTTGTGAACGGATCGAGCCATGAAATTGAGCCGTCACGCCCTTTTCCCATGAGATCGGAATCAATCGCGGAGATTGTTGCGGGATACGAACCATGTCGAAGTTGATGACGCACCGCGGCCAGCATGACATTCACGCTCGATTGCTTGGCACTATTGTTTGCCATCGCTGCGGCGACCGGTTGGAGATCCAGCAGAGAGTCAAACACGTCCGTCGAGTTTCTCTCGTCGAACCGAATGGAATACTCCCAGTGGCGTTTATTGATCGCATGAATGGAATCGCTAAAGCTCGACACCTCTGACATCATATCAGGCCAGGGTTTCGCGTAAGCGGGCCTCAACGATTCCAGACGCCGCAACATTTCGAGTTCGTTGGCTGTCGCAAACGGGTGCCGAGAGCGCGCTTGCACATAATCGATACAGCTTATTAATTGAAATGCCATACAAGTTCGAGTGACATCAAGGTAGTCGATCTGACAGACCAGCTTCTGAAGTTCTGCGAGCAACTGATCATCTGTCGGCCCCTCGTTTAAAAAATCAATCACCTCATCCAATCCACCTGTGCCCCAACCGAACTCCTCAACTGATCCCTCACGGGTGTTGGACAACGCGAGCATTGCACGAATCGCCCGGATGCGGCGAGGTGTGTCACGGTGGTAACGTGCGGTCCGCGACTCCAGGTAGAGTAACGAGTCAACCGTAGAGGTATCTCCGCGATTACGGACGGGGTACCGTGCTTGCCCACCAGCTTCAGCAGCGTGATACAACGCCTGAATCTCAGGAGCGAGCTGTTTGAGAAACGACTCGACATCCGCCCGTCGATCCCACGGTTGTCCGGGGACTGGTGGCATATGGCTCAACATCATGAAAGGGGGAGCGTCGCCGAGGGCAGACTTGTCGTTTTGACGGCGAGATTCCAGCACTCTTAAGATCGTGTTCGTAGCCTTCTCGACCGCTGGCACCCACAACGCCGAGTTGTCAGTTCCCCCGACGGGCGGTCGATAGTAGTTCGCCAACTCCTCTCGATTTGTAGGTAGCCCCTCGGCCCGCCACTTGGCATAGATCACGCTGATCTGGTGGCGCTGATACCAATGGATTCCGCCCATAAACAACACGAACGCCACAGTGCCAACGAGTAACCTCCGACACCAGACCGGCATCCGCCGAACAGCGTTCCGCCTGGGGAGATTCGTTTCCATCGGGACTCCTGGACGAGCCGAGGATGAGTGGTAACTCTCAATCCAGTCTGATCACCAGACCTGAATCTCCAGCTGCAGCTCCACGCCGTGGGCTTCGGCGACCTTGGTCTTCATGACATCAATCAGCTTCAGCACATCAGCTGACTTCGCGCCCGGCTCGGTAATGATGAAGTTTCCGTGCCGGTCGCTGACCTGGCAGTTGCCGATCTTCATCCCCTTCAGACCAGCCTGCTCAATCAGAGCCCCGGCACTCAGCCCGCGCGGATTCTTAAAGACGCACCCCGCCGACTGGAATGACAGCGGCTGGGTCGACTTCTTCATCACCCACAGCTTGTGCATCCGTTCGGCGATATCGTCCGGGTTGTCCTTGGTCAGCTCAAATTCCGCCTCGACCACGCACAGCTCGTTAATGCTGCTGTGACGGTATTCGAAGACGAGTTCGTCGCCCTGTCGGACGAACTTCTCACCCTGGGCTGTGATGACGGTGACTGAGTGGATGTTCTCGCCGATCTCGCCATTGCGGCCGCCAGCGTTTCCCTTCAGGGCCCCTGCGATGGTTCCAGGGATTCCCACCAGCGTGTCGAGCCCGGCCAGCCCGGCTTTGACCGATTCGGTGATCACATGCGAGAGCATCGCTCCGCCGCCCGCCCGCAGACGGGTTCCCTCGATGCTGACCTTGGAGAAGGCCGGATCAGAGAGGCGAATCACAACACCGCTCACGCCCTCGTCTCGAACAAGGAGGTTCGAGCCCCCGCCGAGCATGTGAACGGTGATCTTGTTCTCGTGGCATACGCGGATCACAGCGGCCAGCTCGTCCACCGAGCGGGGCTGTATCAGACGCTGAGCCGGACCTCCGACCTTGAGCCAGGTCAAAGGAGCCAGTGGCTCGTCACGAAGCGTGATTGCGGCGAAGTCTTCCAGTGAGTTCATGGTAGATGTGATCAATGTCCCCGGCCCCGACAGTCAACACGACGTCACCGGGCCGAGTGTGAGTCTCCAAAGTGGTCCACGTATGGTCAAGGTCGGCCACAAAATGGGCATTCGGGTTCTCACGGCGAACCCCCTCGACCAGTTGACGGGACAGGTCGTTTCGTTCTGTGCCGGTCGCCTCTCGGGCTCCAAACACAGGCTGAACCAGCACTCCGTCTGCACGGCAGAGCGCCTTCACGAACCCGTCCGACAACTCTCTTGTTCGGGAAATCTGATGGGGTTGAAAGACACACCAGATGCGCCGCCCCGGAAACCGGTCACGGGCCGCGTCAATCAACGCCCGCACAGCTGTGGGGTGATGGGCGTAATCGTCGATCCATGTCACGCCGTCCCAGTCACCACGTCTCTCGAACCGCCGCCGGATCCCCGCAAACGTTTGTGAGGCAGCTGTGAACTCGGCTGGAGTCACGCCATGCTCAGTGGCGATGGCCAGGGCAGTGAGGATGTTGATCGCATGATGCTGCCCCCAGAGCGGGCACGCGATATTGACGGTGGTGAGGTCGGGCAGACGAACGGTCATGCTCAGCCCAGCCTTCGTCGATTCGACCCGTTCGGCGAAATAGTCGGCCTGGTCATCGGTCGTGGAGACGAAGACAGTGCGGGCCGGTGAGTCAGACGCGACGGAACAGGCCGTTTCGCAATCGCGATTCGTAATGAGCAGGCCGTCGGCCGGGATTCGCGAAATGAACTCGCGGTAGGTCGCGATCGCCCGCTCGAACGTCGGAAAGCAGTCAAAGTGGTCGGGCTCGATCCCCAGCAGCCCCACGACTCGCGGGCTCAGTTCCAGAAAGTGCCCGCGGTACTCACAACTCTCCGCGACCAGAATCGACTGAGACGGCTGCAGACGTTGAACACGCTCATTCGGGAGGGCGAAGCTCCCGCTGAGCCGCTGGTCGAGTTGGGCATCCGCCGAGGCCAACGACTCAGCGGCAATCTCACCTACCCCGCCAAGCACTCCATTCAGTCCCGTATCGATCATCTCCGCACCGCAGAGAATCGACGGCGCCAGACCCGCCTGCCTGAGTACATACCCGACCAGAGCGGTGGTCGTACTCTTGCCGTGCGTCCCCGCGATGGAGATGCCCCGGTGTCCATGCATCAACTGGCCAAGTGCCTGGGGGTAAGACCACTGCGGGGTGCCAAACTCGCGAGCTGCAAGTCGTTCCGGATTGGTCTCCGGGACTGCCGGGCTGTAGATCAGCAGGTCCAATTTCTGAGGCAGATGCTCTGCTGCGTGGTCGGGATAAAGTCGGATACCTCGACTTTGAAACTGGGCTGTCGCTTGGGGTGTCGCTGACCGGTCCGAGCCAGACACCTGCCACCCCGCAGCGGCGAACCACTCGGCGATGGCTTTCATCCCGGTACCCGCCATGCCCACGCAGTAAAGTCTGCGAATGGCAGCAGCCCCCTCAACTCCGAGTGTGTCGGAGCCGGGACGCAGGTCGTCCATGCGTGGCCATCCTGGCCGCGGGCTGCTCATCCATGAATCCTGTGAGACCTCGAGCCGCTTCAGTGCTGCCCGGACATCGATCATCTCGCGGAAGTATCGACGAAATCGGCAAATGCGCAAAGAGGAGGTTGTGTCTTCCTGGCCAGGAACGAGGAGCGGCGGGCGTCAGCCCGTCGAGGCATCGAGCGTAAACACCGCCCCAACTTGCCGGTCACCCCTCGGTAGGCTGATGCCTACCGCTCTCAAATCGTTATGACGACTTCCGCAGATTTCCCGCTGGTGTATGTTCCGCGAGGTCGGCGATCATGTCGAGGGTCGCCTGCTCCACAGCCTTTTCCCACTCCTTGGGCTCGTAGCGATCTTTATACTCCTTGCGTTTCGCGGCAAAGATAATTCCGCGAGAGCTATTGATGAGAGCCCCGGTTCCGTCGGCGTGGAACGCACTCGCGACATCGGCCGAGGTCCCCCCCTGGCTGCCATAACCCGGAATCAGCAGCGGCACATGCGGCATCTGAGCCCGCAGCTGGGCCAGCTGAGCGGGATGTGTTGCCCCAACCACAGCTCCGATACTCCCCGATTGCTCGGCTTCAACTGCGGTTGCTCGGGCTAATCGTTCTACGACATCGGCCACGCACTGGCTGACCGTCTGGCCTTCGGAAAAGCGGTCCTGAAAGACACCCGATCCGGGATTGCTCGTCTTCACAAGGACATACAACCCGGCATTTTTTGCGTTCGCGACCTTCACAAACGGGTCGAGCGTGTCACTCCCCAGAAACGGGTTGATGGTCAGCGAATCCGCTGGCCAAGCTGCAGCTTCGGGATCTTCCCCCGCCAGCCAGGCCGCTGCATAGCCCTCAGCGGTTGAGCCGATGTCACCGCGTTTAGCATCGGCGATCACGATCAACCCTCGCTTACGAGCGTGTCGCATGACTGTGTCGAGGACTTCCAGCCCCGCAGGTCCGCACTCTTCAAAGAACGCCACCTGCGGCTTGACGGCAGGGACCAACGGAGCCACGACATCAATGATGCGGACGCAGAACTCCTCATACGCGACCGCCATCTGCTGCCGCAGGTTCGAAGTCGCTGCCCGGGCTCGCTCCAGCACATCTTCCGGGAGTTGATCAAACCGCGGATCAAGCCCGACCAGCGCAGGGGTTTGCTTTGCGCGGATCGCCGAATTCAGTCGTTCAATGTAGGTGGCCATGGCCCGATTGTCGCAGAGCGAGATCAGATTGGAAGCCAGCAAGATTTGAGCTTCGCCGAATTTTCATCTCGACTTGCGACCATCTCTCATTCGGGACAGTCAGGAATGTCTGTCCTACTGAACGTCGAGCTTCTTGATCTCCTCCACCGATAAGGGCCGGGCGAACACAGCTGCTTCGTCCAGCCGGCCCTCCCAGTTCGACTGGTTGTCGCTGCGGCCGCCGAGGAAGAACTGGTCGAAGCCTGTCGGGAACCCGGCGGAGCAGGGCACGTCGATCTCCGGTTCGCTCTGACCGTTCAGGTAAACCCGTACGCGGTCGGCCTCTCGCACGAACACCACATGGCTCCAGGTCCAACGATCGATCACCGTTCGGCCCACGACCGGCTTGTCACCACCATGCTGGAAGATCAGCTTTCCGGGCTCCGTCGCAGTGCCGCCAATCCCGACGTGATCGCCGCTCGTTCCGATGGCGTGGTTTTCGTCGCGAGAGAAGATCCACCCCGCCGTCTCCCGCCCATCGTTCGGCATACCGTTCCAGCACCACACCGACACCGAGTAGCTCTCGCCCAGACCCGGCACGCGGGTTTCCATCCGTCCCCCGGCAAAGTGAGCGGCCCGGTTTGTCTCTCCATCCAGACAGAACTGGCTCGACTTCGGTCCCTCCAGGAAGAAGACCACGCCCGGCTCGTAGTACCCGTCGTGATGTTGGCTCGCCCGGTCGAATGCGCGCGGTCCCTCCATCTCATCCATCCGCCAATATGCGACTGGCTTCAGGTTCTGAATTGCCTGAACTGCTGGACCGCTTGATTGCTGATAGATCCGGCGTGGCTGACCAGCCACAGTCTCGAGCAGTCCCAACGCCGCAGCTGTGATCTTCGGCTCGGCCAAGACTTCCAGCCCCGCCGAGCGCGCCGCCCAGGTGTTGTACCCACCAAGCACATGCTGCTCTGGGGGTGGAATGTATCCGTCGCCGCCATTGGCCAGTTCGATCACCATCGTCTGC
>CANJZR010000165.1 GCA_947479075.1 Planctomycetaceae bacterium | reverse complement strand
GGAACGCATGTTCCAGAACCTCACTGGAGCCTCTTCTTCTCCGGCCCTAGGCTCTAGCCCCTCAGCCCTAGGCCTCTCCTCTGTCCACCTTCAATCGTACCCGACCGTCAACGAATCCCTCGTCGACCTCTCGCTCAACCACCGCATGGCTCTGGCTCAGCGCGTGGTCAAGATGGGGCACCGGCTGCGGGAAGAGGCGAACCAGCGCGTGCGGCAGCCTCTGGCGGAACTCAAGTACGCCTGTGCGAATCCACAGGAGTCCGCTGAGATCGCGGCCTTGGCCGATGTCATCGCGGATGAGCTGAACGTCAAGCAGCTCACCCCGGCGGACAACCTCGATGCCCTCGTCCACTACAGCTACAAGCCGAACCTCAAGACGCTCGGGAAGAAGCTCGGCAAGCTGCTCGGAGCGGTGAAGGACGCGTTGACCGCGATCGAATCCGCCGTCGCGGCACCGCTCCGAAAGGGCGAATCCGTCACGTTGACCATCGAGGGGCAGCCCGTCACGCTGGCCCCTGAAGATGTGCTGATCAGTACCGAACAGGCCAGCGACTGGGCCTGTGCCGATGATGCCGGTGTACAGATCGCCCTGTCGACGACGTTGACTCCTGCCCTCGTCCGCGAAGGCATGGCCCGCGACATGATCCGCCAGGTCCAACAGCTGCGCAAGGATCACGATCTGGAAGAGAACGACCGCATCGCGATCACCTGGGCCGCCACCACAGGCGAGACGGAGCTCCAGGCGATGGTCACCGAATGGCAGGACACCCTTCTGACGGAAACCCGCGCTGACCGCATCGAGTCGGGAGCCACCACGGATGGAAAAATGATCTCGGTGGGTGAGATTGAACTCGCACTCCAGATTGCCCGCACGTAGTAGTTACGGAGTTGATATCCGAACCGACGATGTGGAGATAACAGGTGAACCTGCTTTTCGGCGTTTGCCTCGCTCTCGGTATCGGCCTGCTCGCGGGTGCGGTGTTCCGTGTTCGCCATTGGCTCATCGTTCTCGGTGTGATTGCTTGCAGTGGCGTCGTGCTCGCGACGGTGACTATCGTGTATTACTCGATGTTCCTCCGAGTAATCTTTCCGGGATCGAGCTCTCCGGAGGATGATCCAATCTGGAGTTCACCAGCCTTAGCCCCGTTGTTGCCCTGTTTAGGGGCCATGATCACAGTGGTAGGCTATCAAATCGGCCAGCGCGTGATTCGTTCCGATAACAACAACGCCCAACTGCCAAAATACCCGATCCTGATTCGCTGCCTGCCTGCGGTGTTTGCGATTCTGATCGCTGGATTTCTAATCGGTCAGAATTGGGGGTACCGGCAGCAGCTCGCGAGGCTCGCTCGACTCCAGCAAGTCGCCACTGTCTCTTTCTCAGATAGTATGCCGACCTTTCCTTGGCTCAATCACCGTGACATGCCAGTCAGCCTGCGGCCTCTGCTGTCGCGCGACAATGTGCCCACGGGTGTTTACTTTCGGCCATGGATCAAGAATCCCGGGCATCATATTCAAGAGAGTGGTTTGACCCGACTGCACATGGTGGAGTTTCAGGATACGGACATCGATGCCCAGGACATTCTCGCTCTCACGCAAAATGCTCAACTGATGCACCTGGTATTTGAAAAGTGTCGGTTCACAGAGAGGGAGCACTTCAGTCGTTGTCATCCATTCCGAGCTTGTGGATACTGACAATCAGAACTTGCTCGTTCTCGCCCCATGACAAATGCGATCTCTCAGGTTTGCCTTTTGTTCAGACACTGGACCTCTCGGGGACCAGCATCAGCGATGAATTCCTCAGCGGACTTTCAGGCCATCAGCCGCTCTGGTAACTTAATTTGCGAAACACGCCGATTTCCGATGCGGGAATCCAGCACATCCGGAACCTCCCCAGGTTGAGTATTCTCGATTTGAGCGGGACACGTGTCACGGGAACGGGGCTGCAGGGAATGAAAGCACCGTTGCAGACATTGCACCTCGATGGGACTCCGGTCGATGACACGATGATGCAAGCGATATCCCAAGTATCATCCTTGGAGACGCTGAGTCTCGCCAAGACGAAAGTCACTTCGGCGGGAGTCGCCCAGCTGGTGAAGATGCCCCGACTATCGACACTGATCTTGAACGACTGCGATGTTGGGAATGAAGTTCGAGTTCACTTGTCGGCGCTGCCGAAATCCGTTCGATGGACCGCTTTAAGAACTCGGATGACGGCTCCCAATTTTCACGATCCCTGACGCTATGGGCACGGACTTACCGCGACGCGGACCGCTCTGCTTGTGAGGAGGGGCCTAATGGGCATTCTTCTGTGTGCCGTCCTCTCACTCGGGATCGGTGTGTTGGCCGGAACAATGTTCCGCGATCATTCAAGTGCGACTCTAACGCGATTGATCGCCTGTGGGGGACTGTTTTTTGCGATCGGGGAAGTTGCATTCCACTCAGCTCTGCGAGTGATCTTTCCCGACACAAGTCTCCCTGAGCAATTCAGTTTCCTGAGCTCAGTATTACTCGCCCCATTAATGTTTTTCTTTGGGACCCTGGTCTCCGTCGTTGGTTATCAGATCGCGACTCGAGTGAACCGCTCCGGCTCGCAGTTTCCACACCAGCCGATTTCCCGGCGTTGGTTTCACTGGATGCCGGCAGTCATCGTCATGCTGAGTGCAGGATTTTTGACCAGTCATTACTGGGTGACTCAACGACAGTTGGCAGCAAAAAACCGGCTCAAGCAAATTGCTCAGGTCAATTTCTATGACAGTGAGTCTGAATTTCCTTTGCTCCGCTACATCCCTGAAAATATTCGCCCCAAACTGGTACAACGCAACGTAGCTTCAGCCGTCCTCTTTCATCCGAGTATCAAGAATCCCGGACGTTATTTCCAGGAGTGTGGTTTCGACCGGCTGTATAAGGTTGAGTTTTTGGAATCCGAGATCAATGCGACCGATGTCATCGCGTTGGTAGACAATACCGCACTGCGGTATTTGAGCTTTACCAAGTGTCTCATTTCCGAAGACGCATTGGACACTCTTCGCGCCTTTCCAATCTTGCAGCATCTCGAGATTCGGGAATGCTCGATTTCCTTAAACGGGAGAGGTGGAGGCACCGCCTTGCCGAACTCGCAATTGCACGAGCCACCTGAAGCGGATGTCTGTGATCCGCTTCTCAAGGGAGTATCCGGTCACCCCGCTCTCTATGAACTCAATCTTGCTGATACTCCGATATCTAACCAAGGGTTAGCACATCTCCGAGGACTTACGAACCTACATCTCCTTGATTTGAGCAGAACTCGTGTCCGTGGAGCCGGGCTTCAAGGTTTGATTTGCCCCCAGCTCTATTCCCTTTCACTCGACGGAACCCTAGCCGATGACTCCACATTGGAAGCAATTCTCCACCTGTCGTCTTTAGAAAACCTGCGTCTTGGGGGGACGAAAGTGAGCTCAGCTGGCATCGCCCAGCTGGTCGCGATGCCGCAACTATCGACTCTTGTGATGGACGATTGTGATGTGGGGGATGAAGTCCGTGTTCACCTTTCAGCGATGGCGAGGCTCCAGAGCTGGTCGGCCAGGAATACCCGGATGACTACTCCGGACTTTCACGATCCCAACGGCGTTCTCTCGCCTAAGCGTTGAACTAATGAGTTCGCTCACCGAGAATATTTTCGTTATTTTCGGTGAGCCGTCTGTAGGATAGAGTCTTGTACCGTTGCCTCTCGGCAGTCCTATGCCTGCTGCTCAATGAACGGATTGAGGACGTTTTTCAATGACGGAATGTGGTGTGGCGACTGCATCCGCTGTGGTACCTGGTTTCCGTCGCAGGATTTTCAAGGTCCTGTTGATTGTGATCGTGCTGCTTGCTGGCCCGGTGGTCTATCTGCTGACCGTGCTCTTGCGGAATATTCAGAGGGTCGAAAGTCTTCGCCCCCATGCCAGAATCGAGCAGCGACGAACTTATCTGTTTCCGTTCCCGCAGATTTTTTCACCAGCGAACCAGGAGCGTCTGCTTCCACGGATTTACTCGATCGAGGGCATCCACTTTCATCCTCAGACGACCGATCCGATGCCCCACCTGCGGAGTTTGTCGCTCGATTCATTAAAGAGCATCGGAGTCCAGAAGGCGAAACTGGGACCGGAAGATATGGTCGGCCTGCAGAGGTTTCCCCGCTTGACCTCGATCAAGTTTCAGCAATGTACGTTAAGTGAGGGAACGCTGCGTGCGTTGCGGAACCTCCCCAAACTGAGGGATCTGGTTGTCGAACGTGGCCGGATCGATCCGAATGATTCGGTGGTGTTATCCCAATTGCCGAGCCTGATACACGTACATTTTGAGACGAAGTGTCATGACGAGTTGATCCAGGGGTTGTGTCAGAAACCTCAATTGAAAGCCATCAGTGTGAGACTCCCCCCGGATTCCACGGAAAGTCAGAAGCGGCTGCGTTCACTGCCGGGATTGAGTCACTTGTTTATGGATCAGGTAGTTCCTGCTTTTCGACCGCGGCCTCAGGTGGGTCGCCCGCCAGAGAAACCCCTTATCGAGGATTCGGACAAGATTCCCCCTCAGAGATCCCCGAAACCCCACAACCCTGATCAGCCTGGTCTCTGATCAACCGGGCCCCTGAGCAAGTTCTCCTCCTTGAAGTCCAGCCCACTCCCCTCTGCCACCTGTATCAGATCTGAATCGGACCATGCAAATCATGCGGCGAACTCCGGTTCGGTGGTTCACTGCCGGTCGGGGGGGTGTTATAGTTTGAGAGAGCCGTACGGCGGGAGTTCTCTCTCCTTTCGCCGAGGAGTACTCCCTCTCGACACGATGTCTTCGAGAAAGCATTCACCATGGAGTTTCGCAGCTGTCCGTCCTGCAAGGCATCGGTCCTCGAGGACGATGTTGAGGACTGTCCGTTCTGCGGAGCGTCCATGTCCGGGAAGCCGTCCGCCGCTCCGGCCAAGCCCGCCGCCAAGCCTGCGACCCGTCCCGCGCCCGCTGGAGCCGGTCGGCCAGCTGCTCCGGTGAAACCTGCTCCCGGCACGCCCGCACAACGGGGAACTCCTACCCCCAGATCGCCAGCAGGTCCCGGGCCTGTACGGGCTCGTCCAGAGCCCGAAGAGGACCGTCCCGCCGACAACAGCGACCCGTTTGAGGTCGATCCACTCGCCAACAAGCAGGCCACCGCTGTCGCGATCAAGCCCGGCAAGGGTCGCACCATCGAGGTCAAATGCCCGATGTGCGAGACGATCGGCTACATCGGCCCGTCGCAAGCGGGCAAGGATGTGAAGTGCTGTAACCCCAGCTGCAAGCTGCCGATCTTCAAGGCCCCGAAGCTGCCTCCCGTCGTCAAAGCGGAACCCGAGAAGCCGAAGGGGATGTCGACGGGCCTGATCTCCGCGATTGCGCTGGTCGGAATCGGTGTCGTCGGAGGAGCCCTGTGGTGGTTCCTGTTGCGGGAAGCGCCCAAACCGAAGCCCACGGTCTCCAACACTCCCACGACTCCGGTGGAGAACACCCCGGAAAATGGCCCGATCGCCAATGTCGTCGTCCTTCCTGCGAAACATGTGGTCAGCACGATCGAAGAGATCGAAAAGCTCTCCCTGCAGGAGATTCTGCAAGTCACACAGAAGCCGGAGTTCCGCAGTAAACCCTTTGGCCGTCAGCTGGCCGCCCAGGCCTTGCTGACCAAGGGTGATCTGAAAGGGGCACAGGAACAGATCTCCAAAGTCGGCGATGGTGGACAACAATACGCCATCGAGCCGCTGGCAGTGCTGGCTCAAATGAAGCTGACAGCGGGAGATAAAGCGGGCGCTGAAGCCGCCCTGCAGGAAGCGGTGTCCCATGCCGCGAAGCATCCCGACATTCTGCGATCGCACCTGGATGCGGTGGCCATTCTCGCTGCCACTCTGGTGCGGTTTGACCGGACGCCGGACGCGGTCGCCCTGCTGGACAGGTTCGACAAGCATGATGTCGACACACGAGCGGCGCTGTCTGAGATCTGGCGAGCCAGCATCGAGCAGGGTACGTTTGCTTTCGCCAAAGAGCAGTCATTGAGCCATCTGGAGTTGTGCGGCAAGCCCCTGTGGATTGCTGCAACCATCGATCTGTGCCATCAGCAGCAATGGGACCAGGCTCTGTCCTGGTCGCGTGCCTCTCCTGATGTCGTGACGCGTGACGCTTCGCTGGCCGCGTGTGCCGGGATGATGACTTCGCGTCTGGTTGCCAAGTCGGATGCTGTGGCCGCCAACAAGCTCAAAGCGGCGATTGCGGAAGCCGATCTGACCGCCAAGGTACGCATGCAGGTCGCCTCTGCGGAAGTGCGTTTGATGCTCAAGGAAAAGAGCGTCACCGCCGCTCAGGTGACGGAGATCGAACAGCTGCTGGCGACAACAAAAATCCCCCCGCCTGCTGCAGCTCCGGGGATGAAAGCCATCTACGAAAGCAAGGGGACTCCACACGGCGGGCTCCCCGACCCTGGCCCCGCAACATCACTGGCCCTCGCATTTGCCGATATCGCGAATTTGAAGATGAAGCTCGGCGACACCGCGGGCGGTTGGGCCAATCAGATGCAGGCGATGGACGTGCTCCGCTCTGTCAGTCCCAGCCCGGCACTGGTTCGGTCGCTGGTCGAACGGAGTACGAAAGGCTCCGAGGTTGCTCAACAACTGGGACAGGAACTCGGTCTGGGCGATGACAGCAACAAGAAGCGACGTGCACTCAGTCAGTATCGTGCCCAATGCGAAGATCTTCTCAAGGTCACGAATGCCCGTTTCGCGATTCAGCAGGCACTGCTCCGGCGCTCGATGAGATTTGGACTCTTTGCAGATGTCTGGAAGTTCATTCAGGATTTCGACCAGGTCGAAGAGTCGCGTCGAGAGCCCTATCGCTCCGACGAAGCTTTGGTCGTTGAGTTCTATTACACCGCTCTGGCCATGGGTAAAGAGGAAATCCTGCAGCAGAGATGGAGCGAGTTCACCCCCAAAGAACAACAGTCGATCAAAAACGCAGAACGCACTTACGGTGCCCTGGCGAAGTCAACTCAATCGGCGAACGCTGGAGATTTCCGCAAGGCGGCGGAAGATCTGAAACCGCTGTACGTGAACACTCTGATGGATCGCAATCTGATTGACCGTCACGTTCTGACTCTGGCGAGCGCACTCGCAGAGACATCGGTCACCGACTCATACACCTTTGTGCAACGGTTGTTCGAACCGACGATTCGCGAGGATGCCATGCATCTGCTGGCGGGTTGGACAATTCTCAACAACAAAGGCCCCGAACTCTGGAAACTGATCGACGGGGATCGCTCCCTTCCCTCGACTGACCGGGCAACGACCTATCTGGGATTTCTTGAGGGAATCCGGGCCCTGAATGTGAAGTGACGAGGGTCCGCGTCTCGGCCCTTATGCACGGCGTTGTGTTACAGCTGAACTTGTTCGCATTTTTCCTGGTTCGCCCATAAAGGCTTGGTATGTCACCCGGGTTGATGGCTCTCGTTGGTTTCGCCGGTGCCACAGCTGTGGCATTCGTCGCAGCTGTTCCTCTGGCCCGCTGGATGAAGAAGCGGGAGGTCGAGCAGGCCCGCGAGGCGTTCCGGCTGCAACGTGAGTCACTGGAAGCCCGGTTCTTCGATTTGGCCGCGCAGTCCGGGAAGCCGCGTGGGCTGCGCTGGGTCAAGTGCGAATGGCAACCTGAAGTGGCCTGGGCTCGTGAAGCCCGTACCGGGCTCCTGACCGCCTTCGTTTCCATTGAGCTCCACTTCGAAGCGATCGAAGGTGGTGACATGGAGGATGTCGCAGCTGTCGGCACCGTGCGTGATGCCTGTGCTGTTTTTCACTACCAGCAGGGGCAATGGGGAACCGGTGGCAAGGCCCTGTTCAACATGAACGCAGGCGACGCCGTCTCGAGGCTCCAGGGGCAATTCGTCGCCGTCGGGGATTGATACACGCAGC
>CANJZR010000164.1 GCA_947479075.1 Planctomycetaceae bacterium | reverse complement strand
GTTATCGGTGCGATTGCGAATGATCATGAAGACTCCTTAGGGCTCGTGAAATTGTTGGCTGCTCATGGAGCAGACCTTCACCTGGTCATTCCGGGAGAACTGACAGCCCATGGAAAGCCTCTCAACGCATTGACAACGGCTCTCGATTGGGACCGCTCAGATGTTGTCAAATACTTGAAGTCGAAGGGCTGCGTCATGCCTGAAGAGACTTTGGCGGCGAGCCCCGTGAAGAAAAAGCCGAACCCTGTTGCCGAGACTAAGAAGGCTCCGTCAGCTCCGACGTTCGCTCAAGAAACGGTCGCCTTCTGTGAGCAGAATTTCGGTCCGGTCGATTCGAAATCACTGACCGAGATTGTCGCTTCATCCGATCCGCCGATCTCCATTCGCGTGATTCGCCCGAGCAAAACTCGCCCCTACGTGACATTGTTCACGACGGGGATGAGCCACCGCGCGATGAAGGTTCCGAAGGGAGGAGAGGACTTTCGGTTTGCCGAACTGTTTATTCAATTACCAGCCAATTGGCCGGTGGACAAACTCAAGCTGAAAGAAACGCCGAGCGCGACCTGGCCATTCAAGTGGCTGTGGAAGATCGCTGCTTATCCCCATGCCCACAAAACTTGGCTGGGGGGAGCTGCCACGATCATTGCCAATGACGCTCCTCCTCAACCTCTGGCTAAGGGCTTAACGTTTACGTCAATTCTGGCTCTGGCGGAGAAGGAATTCACGCGAACCAATGGAGATCATGTCCGGCTGTATCGCATATTGCCGCTGTATTCCGAAGAACGTGAACTGGAACTCCGAAAGGGGATTGGAGCGTTGATGAACGCACTGGACGACAATCGCGTCCCGTTTGTGGTCGACCTGAAACGCAAAAACGTGGGTAAGGTGTAACTCGCTGAGCCGTGGCACCCGCTGGTCATTTGGGTGAGGCCACCCTGCCCGTGCATTCTCTCGGGGTATGCTCGGCGGGCCGCTTCAGGAAAGGACAGACAAGAATGTCTGTCCCACTCAGGCCGAGCGGATGTCGCTAACCAGCTGCCGTGATCTCCAGGCACTCGTCCCCGCCCTACCCCATCTTGCGGTACTTCACGCGGTGCGGCTGGTTGGCGTCGGCTCCGAGTCGTTCGAGGCGGTTGGCCTCGTACATCTTGAAGTTCCCTTCGAACCAGTAGACCTGGCTGTCGCCTTCGAAGGCGAGGATGTGGGTGGCGATCTTGTCGAGGAACCAGCGATCGTGCGATGTCACCACCGCGCATCCGCCGTAGGTCGACAAACCTTCTTCGAGGGCTGCCAGAGTCTCGACATCGAGGTCGTTCGTCGGTTCGTCGAGCAGCATCAGGTTGCCGCCGGTCCGCAACAGCTTCGCGAGATGGACGCGGTTCCGTTCCCCCCCCGACAAATCACGCACGAACTTCTGCTGCTCCGCTCCCTTGAAGTTGAAGCGATTGCAGTAGGCCCGGGCGTGGATCTTGACCTTGCCGATCTCGATGAACTCGTGACCGCCGGAGATTTCCTCGTAGACCGTTTTCGTGGTCGAGAGAGCATCACGGGACTGATCCACATAGGTCAGATCGACTGTCTCGCCGACGCGCAACGTCCCGTCAGTCGGCTGTTCCTGGCCCATAATGAGTTTGAACAGCGTGGTCTTTCCGGCGCCGTTGGGACCGATGACCCCGACGATGCCCCCACGCGGCAGGTTGAAGTTCACATTCTCGAACAACACCCGCTCGCCGTACGCCTTGGTCAGTCCCTCGGCTCGCAGCACCAGTTCACCCAGCTTGCGGGTCACGGGAATCTGGATATCGGGGGCGTCATCACGGGCGTCGTATTGAGCGGCCTGCATCTCCTCGAACCGGGCCAGACGGGCCTTATTCTTGGTGGCCTGAGCCTTGGGGCTCATGCGAACCCACTCCAGTTCCTTCTTGAGCGAGCGCTGCCGCTTCGACTCTTTCTTTTCCTCGACCGCCAACCGAGAGGACTTCTGCTCGAGCCATGCGCTGTAATTCCCCTCGAAAGGTAGCCCGCGGCCGCGTTCCATTTCGAGAATCCACCCAGCTGCATTGTCGAGGAAGTAGCGATCGTGGGTGATGGCCACGACAGTTCCTTTGAAATCCTGCAGGTAGCGTTCGAGCCAGGCAACCGAGTCGGCGTCGAGGTGGTTCGTCGGTTCGTCGAGCAGCAGGATGTCGGGATTCTGCAGCAACAGCTTGCACAGATAGACACGCCGCCGTTCGCCACCGGAGAGGTTCTCGACGAGGGCATCACCAGGTGGCAGTCGCATGGCTTCGCTGGCGAGTTCGACCATGCGGTCGAGTTCCCACAGGTTGCCGGCGTCGATCTTGTCTTGCACTGTGGCCTGCTCTTCGAGGAGCTTTTCCATCTCCTCCGGTTCCATCGGCTCGCAGAGTTTCTCATTGATCTCGTTGTAGCGGTCGAGAATGGATTGCGACTCGATGACCCCCGCCTGGACCTCTTCATCGACCGTCTTGGTTGGGTCGAGACGAGGCTCCTGAGGAAAGTAGCCGATCTTAATGTTCTTGGCGGGGCGGACGGTGCCTTCGAAGTTTTTATCTTCGCCCGCCATGATTCGCATCAGGGTCGACTTACCCGACCCGTTGTCGCCGATGACACCGATCTTGGCTCCGGGATAGAACGACAGCCAGATGTCCTTGAGGATCGTGTCTTCGTCATAGATCTTCGTCAGACCCTCAATGGTCATGATGTACTGCGGGGCCATGAACAACTCCAAAGGCAATGAGCCCCGGCGAGGCCTGCCGGGACGAGACACGTTTGAGGGCGGCAGGATACCTGTCGGGCGAGGGAAACTAAAGCAACGAAGCACCTCGCATTGCGGTGAATGCGGGTGCTTCGATGGGTGGCAGGCCGCTGGTGTTCGGCAATTCCATCAGAACGCAATCTGCGGCTGCGTGCGTCTGAGTCTGGGGGAACCGGCGAATTCTCGAGGGGAGGAGAAGTTCATGCGGGGCAACTCCCAGCGGCCACCAGATCAGAGGTCGATGCCCGACTTGCTTTTGGTGGTCGAGGCGCGGGTCACTCGACCGGTATAGGGGCCGAAGCTGGCGCTGTGACGACCCGGGCGTTCCGCCGATTCAAAGTCGTCCCGAGGTGGTGCCTCGGGCAGCTCAGACGTGTTTTTGGTTGGCGGAAGCGGTTCCTCATTGCCCGGTGAAGGAGGGGTCATCGGAACCGGATCAGGCTCAACCGGAGGGCTGTACTCAGGCTCAGGCGAGACATTGTGCAGGATTCGCCCGGTGTAACGCGATGCTCGATTCGCGTATTGTCTGGCAGAACATCCGGAAATGAAGAAGAGTCCAGCGAGCAGGCAGATTGAACAGACTGCCGGACGGAACGAGCGAGTCAGCATCGAACACTCCCAAACGACCGCATAGCGCGATAGTTGCTGAGTATTCCACTCCTTCGGATCACGATCGCCGAACGGCAATCGGTACAGAACTTCCATGCAGAATTTGATCGGCTGAAACTGCCGTCGAAGCTGAAAGCAAGTCGTTGATGTGCCGGCGAGGGCGGAAACCGCGTGCAAAAGTCACGTCGCGCTGACTCTAACGATTGCGTGCCCTGCCCGCTTATTCGTCGGGCGGTTCCGTGGCGACTTCGTGCCACTTCATGGCCTGATCCATCGGCTCAATGCGCAGGACGACGATTCCGTCCTGGAAGATTCGCACGGTTCCCGTCGATTCGGAGACCGCGACGGCGATTGCCTTGGTGGCCTTGGAAATCCCCGCGGCTGCCCAGTGCCGGGCACCGAGCCCCTTTGACAAGGTCAGGTCTTCCGCAGCTGCATCCAGAATGCGTCCGGCGGCAACGACGACACCCTCCGCGGAAATCACAAAGGCTCCGTCGATCTGGGCGAGTTCTTTGATGCTTTCGCGAACACGAGCGTTGGTAATCATGCGTTCCTTGGCCGCATATCCGCGGAACGGATCGTGAACACCTTCGTGAGACATCTCGATCACCTTACGGTGCTGGCCCACGACAAAGAGGGTTCCGACTTTGTGGCTCTCGCGACCTTCGCGGCCGATTTCCACAGCCAGGTCAACGACCCGGCGGAGCGTTTCGAGCGGGACGTGAGTTTCCAGCCGCTGCAGGTCTCGTGTGGTCAGTCGTGCCAGACGCTCGGAGAGGCTGATGACGCTGATGGTGTCGATATGCTCCCGGTCAAATGCCGTGTAGACGACGACGACCTTGTCTCCCGTGGAGACGAGGTTGTCGGCAATGGCTTCGAGCAGGGCCTGGCTGACCTGGACCTGCCGCGTGTGGGGCTCATGGATCAGCGGAACCAGCGTGACTTTGTCCTCCAGGCAGGCCTGCTGCACGTCGGGCTTATGCGAAGCGACGATTAACGGCGTTTTCCCGACGATCGATTTCACCGCGTGCAGGTCATACGGCACGTCAGCCAGTAGTAAAATTGCAGTGGCTCGAGCCCCCCCCACGAGAGAAGCAGCAGCTGTCAGCAGACCAACTAATGTCGGGGGGAGTGATTGCCGCGCCATAAACCTGAAGCCAATTGAAACGAGAGCCGACTGTGTTGAGCAAAGTCCTACCGTCGTCGAAGTTTAGGCGACGAGTGGCCTCCGTCAATTCGCGAGCCAAAAAAGCGAAAAACACCGGCCGATAGCAGGTTTTTTATTCAGCGATGAAATGTCGATTTGCTCGACACTTGGGACCAGCTAGTGGAAGAGTTTACGCCCAGCGCTGCTCTTCTTCTCGCCGCTGGGCTCGATCCCAGAGCAACGAGACGACTTCCTGATTCGCATCCGGGAATCGCAGTCCGCACAACTCGCGCAGGTCGACCCAGCGGAAAGGAGGCGTTGGCGTCAGATCCGCCTCCGGGAACTCCGGAACGCTGAGATAGAAGCTGAGGTCGACCGTGGCGTGCGAGTACTCGAACCGCCGGTGGTAGAGTGGCTGGGTGACGATGATGGAAAGATTCGTCTCTTCCTTACATTCGCGGACAGCACACGCAGAAGGCGTCTCGTGAGCGATGCACTTTCCCCCGGGAAACTCATCGTAGCCTGCGAGTGGACCCGTGGGGCCGCGAACGCCGACCAGATACCGATCGGCGTGCTCGACCACTGCGATCCCGACACGCACCAGCTTGGGAGGCATGGGGAAATCCTCAAGAAGCGAAAAGGACAAAGAAGCGTATGGCTAATAGCTCATAGCCAGACCGTGAGAAACGATTGAACTCTGGCCATAAGCCATCCGCCAATCGCCATCAGCCACTTCTCTAACCTTCCGACGCTGCTTGCGCCTTGATGGCGTCGAGCGGAGGTCCACCCATGACGTGGTATCCGCAGTCGACGTGCAGGGTTTCGCCCGTGACGCCGCTCGACAGATCGCTGAGCAGGAACATACCGGTCTTGCCGACTTCCTCTTCGCTGATATTGCGACGCAGAGGAGAGAAGGTCTCATACAGGGTCAACATCTTCTTGAAGTCACCCACGCCGCTGGCGCTGATCGTTCGCACGGGGCCCGCTGACAGAGCGTTCACACGGATTCCCGAAGGACCGGTTTCGCTGGCCAGGTAAGTGACCGCACTTTCGAGAGCTGCCTTGCACAGTCCCATCAGGTTGTAACCGGGGATGACGATCTCGCCGCCGAGGTAGGTCAGCGTCAGGATGCTGCCACCCGCGTTCATGATCGGCTTGGCCCGACCGGTCATGGCGATCAGACTGTAAGCACTGATGTCCATGGCCAGCTTAAAGCCGTCGCGGCTGACGTTGTAAACCGGCCCGGTCAGGTCCGCGGGAGGCGCAAAGGCGATCGCATGGAGCATGAAGTCGATCTGCCCCAGTTCGCTCTTGATGGTGGCGAATGTGCGGTCCAGATCGGCATCACTCTGAACGTCACACGGGATGACGAATTTGGCACCGATTGGATCGACCAGCTTACGGACTTTGTTTTCGTTCTTGGGACGGGCAGGGTCCTTGTCGGGCATGTGCGTAAAGCCCATGACAGCACCCTCTTTGGCGAGTTGCTGTGTGATGGCCCAAGCGATCGAGTGGTCATTGGCGATGCCGAAAATGACGCCCTTTTTGCCGTCGAAAAGACCCATGGCTGTTCCCTCTCAATGTGCGAAATCCGTGGTTCACGGTGAAGGAGAGAACATAACGAAGTCTTCACAACCGATCAACGCGGGGGCTGGCGATCCGCGAACACCCATAGACCAACGCTGATGAAGGCGGAGTTAACCGCTCCAATCCGCATAATTTCCCAGCATTTTTCCTCATGACCCGACCGGTTCACGACCATGAGCCGTCTGAATCACTCGACTGGTCGGCACGAGCCGGTTAGCGGGCCATTTAGAGCTTGAGATTTTCAGGCAATCGGTAGACCAGCTTGGCGTTCCCGGACCAGAGTTTTTCCCGATCAGCAGCTGGGCGGGTCTCGATGATCTTGGTCAGAGCCGAAATCCAGTCGCTCAGAGGAGCACCGAGCAGGCAGACTGGCCAGTCGCCGCCGAACACCACGCGGTCGGGACCAAAAGAGTCGAGGCAATGATTCACCACGGGAGCCAGTGTCGCCGCTGTCCAACCTGGTTTGGCGGTCGCGATGATGCCCGAGATCTTACAGAAGACGTTCGGCCGCTTGGCGAGGGCCTCGATGTCGCGTTTCCAGGCCTCGGGGTCGTGGGCGGGTTTGGCTTCCCCTGGAACAAAAGCGGTGACATCGGCGTTGCCGCAATGGTCAAGCACGAACCGCGTGTCGGGGCATTTCTCGGTCAGCTGCAATGCATCGGGCAGGTCTTCGGGCCGCATGCAGAGGTCGAAGTTCAGGTCCATCTTGCCGAGCAGCTGGATTCCTTTCACGAACTCCGGCTGCAGACAGTACCCCTTCGGAGTCGGATCGCCGTGCAGCACCTGACGCACGCCCTTCACATGGCCCGATGCGGCGTGTTTCTTGATGTAACCCTCAAAATCCTTCGACGCGGGACGCCCGCCGATCACAGCTGCGACCATCGGGTGCTTGGGGTTCTGGCACAGGCCGATCACGAGTTCCGCCTCGGCATCGAGCTGGGGTTCCTCGATGTCGATCTCCATATAGACCGTTCGCATCAAGCGGCCCGCCGTCGCAGCTGCATATTCCTCGCTGCGGTAGTTGTGCTTGAGGATTGCCGGTGCCCCGGTCAGCCACGCCATCTTCTGTTTGGAGAGATCCCACAAGTGCTGGTGCGTGTCGATCCGCAGGAGCTGGGCCTCGGCTGCTTGACCGGCTGTTGGCGAAAGTGTGACCGCTCCCCCCACGACTGCAGCTCCGGTGGCGAGCACGGATTGACGCAGAAACTCGCGACGTGATTGAGTCATGGCAGCAGTCCTTGAATTCTTAGGTCAAACAGGAGTTGTCACAGATCGAGATCGGGTGCGAATTGGGCCGGAAAATTACTTACATGAGTGGACTCACCATTTGCGTTCAAAGAGGACAGACAAGAATGTCTGTCCTAATTCCGGTTTTCAGTGGAACAGGCATTCCTGTCTGTTCTCCTTGGGGTGTACGGACAAAACCTGAGACCACTCTAAGCTGGCCGTTGCGGATCATTCACCAGCGGCAGCGTTACCTTGCGACCGGTCCAGGCCGACTGGTAGATGGCGAGGATGATCTCCACGCTTTTGCGGCCCTCATATCCGTCGATGGCCGGGCGCTGCCCCGCGTTCACTGCCGCGATGAAGTCCTCGAACTGTCTCTGGTGGCCGACGAAGGAGATCGCCTTCGGGTCGCTGGCCCCGCCGGTGTTGCCCGACTTCTTGGCCAATGACTCGCGGAGTGCGGCATCGCCCGCCTCTTCAGTCTCGAACTGCCACATCAGGACATCGTCCTGTTCGATAATGGCTGATCCTTGCGAGCCGTGAATCTCCGTTTTCTTCAGCAACCCTGGCCAGGCAGCTGTGGTGGCTTC
>CANJZR010000163.1 GCA_947479075.1 Planctomycetaceae bacterium | reverse complement strand
GGGCTGATTCAATGGCTCCAGCTTCGTCACCAGGGCGACCAACTCCTTGCGGGTCATGGCACCGACGCGAGCCAGGTGGTAGGACAGCTCCTTCTCCCGATATTCCGGTCCCAGGGAGATGTATTCTGGGAGTTGGGATTCGATGCGTGCTGCGATCGAGAAGCCATTCTTGCCATCAGGGGCTGCGTCTCGCAGGATGCGATGTTTGAGGATCTCGATGTAGAGGATTCTCGCATACTTCTTACGGGCTTCGTTATTGCCCACTTTAAACTCCGCGAGCGGAGCGGCCATGTACTTTGCTCGAAACGGTTCGTCGTCCGGGGTCAACGGTTCGTCGGCTCCCGGCAGTCGCTTGCGAATCTCGGTCAACAGCTCGACATCACCGTCACCTCCCTTGCTCAGGAATGTGTTGTAGTCCATCCGACAGGCTTCGTGGTGGTATTCCACCTGCATCCGGGGATCGGCGTTCCAGCTGGCCAGTTTGCCAGCCAGACGTCTCAAATCCTCAGCCTGGGCCGGGTTCAAGTTGCGATGTTCCGCGAGTACCCCTTGTGTGAATGTCGCGATGGCTTCTGTTTTCAATTCATCGTCGCGGTAGTATTCCGCCCGGTGAGCTCCCCATGTGGCGAGCTTGTACCACTCTTCGGGTTGGTTCGACGGTAATTTGCCACGCCGCGTTCGGAAGGAACTGAGATCGGACGGTTGAGGCAACAGCTCAGACACCACGAAGACCAGGTCCTTATCACGTCGCTGCAGGTGACCTCTGATCTGAATGACTTTGGACTCACCGGCCGGGTTGGCGAAGTTACCTGCGAAAACGAAATCGAGTTTGCACTTTTCCATGCGCAGTCGTGTGGGAGAAAAGATGGAGTAACGCCCTTCGAGCGTGAATGTGGCGTTCTCCAGCAGTGTCCATTTGGGCTCCAGGGCGTTGAACTCTTCAATGGACTGCGGCGTCTCCGCATAAGCGGCGTTCGCCACAGAAAGAAGCAGCCATGCCAGCCCGACAAGCCACATGCGTGACCCGACCCGTTGGACCGATTGAGTGGCGAATAACAGAATAGAACGTCCGAGTTCAGGGGGCATGAGGGTCTCCGGTCACACCCAGTATTTGAGCCTGCCTGGCCAGTACGCTTGTGAGAGCGTCAGCCTCCTCGGTGGTGAACCCGATTCCCAGATAGGTCGCACGGTCGGTCCAGAGCACGGTCGATTCAGGCTCTGCGACAATCTCCCATGCGGATTTGTCCTCGCTCGGTGCGATCGACGCGATTTGAATGCCGACGACGACGCTCTCCGTTTCGGATTTGGCCATCATACGAGAGAAGTCCGTCGACTCGATGACAATTCGTACCGGTTGGTTTTCCTGGCCCACAGTGACCGGGAGAGGAATGACATATTTCTTGCGTGAACTCTTACTGTCTCCGAGCTGAGCCTGGCCATCCAGTATCAGCCACTGCCCGCGCACGCGATATTGGAACTCTTCGAGTGCGGTGGCCCCGTCTGACTGGGCTTTCACCGCCTCGTCCAGAATGTCACTCAGGGGCTGCGATAAGAGCCCCGTCATGGCGACAGTCTCTCGCAGCTGCTGACGGTAACGAATGGCATCTGGTCCATTGCGTCCCAGAGTGTTGAGCGACTGAACGGCGGTCTCGAGCTGGTTGCGGGCTTCGACCCATTCACTTCTCAGGACGGCATCGTGGATTTTGTCGATCGCCGACTTGAGTGACTTCTCGGCATTCGCTCGTTGTGTCGAACGGTAAACCAGATAGCCGGTGAGGGCTGCCACGAATCCGATCACGGCCAGGATGATTCGGAACTGCTTCCAGAAACCGCCGGGCGTGGATCGTGACCCCCTGGCTGGAGTATCGACCGCACTCGGGACAAATCGTTTGGATGCTCCGCCGACCCGAGCTGGCTCACGACGCGACCGCGATGGAGCGGCTGCATCGCGATCATTCGCCGTTTCGAGAGCCTCCTCGACCGGGACCTCTTCCATGCCAGCTCGCGCAGAGCTTTGTTGGGGCATCTCCTTGGGGAGGGGATATGGGTCTCGCTGTATCACGAACAGCGGTCCGCCACAGGAGCGACAAATGATTCGCTGCCATTTGGCGCGTCGCATTCCGGAATGCTTTTGCCCGCACTCGCAATACAACTCGAACGCCTGCGGGGATGACGAGTCATCCCCCTTGAAGGCGCCTGTTGCTTTCGAGATCCAGTTACTCATGGATGAGTTGGCGAGCCGGAGACAATTGAAGAAGAGAGTGTTAGTCTACTCCTCGATGCTGGCACCGACCAGCACGGAATTCCAGGCTCGGAGTGATCCACCCGGAAACGAACTCCTGGACTGACTTTCAGAGGCTGTCTTTATGCATGGTGTTCGATTCCTCCTGATGTTTGCGATGGGGGTTCTCGGGATGACGACCACGCTACGGGCTGAACCGGCGACACTCCCTCGCAGCACGCCCGAATCGCAAGGTGTCTCCTCCGTACAGGTCCGCAAGTTCATCGAGGCTGCCGACAAACGTGTTACGACGATGCACAGCTTCATGTTGGTGCGAAATGGCCATGTCGTCGCAGAATGCTGGTGGAAACCCGAAGCTCTGGACAAGCCACATGTGTTGTGGTCACTGAGCAAGAGCTTTACGTCGACAGCTGTCGGCTTGGCGGTCGCGGAGGGGAAGTTCAGTATCGACGATCCCGTGCTGAAGTTCTTCCCCGAGGACGCTCCGGCGAGCCCTCACGATTCATCCGAATTCAACATGTGATCTGCGGAGTTTTTGCATGAGCCGAATTGTTGTCTCTCTGTCACTGGGATTCTTGGCATTCTGTAAGCTGAGTGGTTGCGAGTCGGGTACGCCGCCGACCACCGCTCCTGCAGCCCCTGCGACGAGTACCTCTCCAGCTGCGAGCGAGGCAAAACCTTCCGCAGATGTCGCGGAAACTTCCAAGCCTGCAGCTGCGAAGTCGGATCCACTCAAGGATGTCGTCCCCCCCGGCCCGCTGGTGCCGTACTTCAATCCGCTCACCGAAGCGGAGATCGGCGAGGGGTGGATCTCTCTGTTCGATGGTCACTCACTCTTCGGCTGGGAACCCAATGACAAGGGCGTGAACTGGTCGGTTGCAGATGGAGCGATCACAGCTGACAGCGGGCCGATCGGGTTGTTGCTCACTTACACGCCATTCGCGGACTACCAGTTCCGCTGTGACTTCAAGATGGCAGCTGGGGGGAATAGCGGCGTCTTCCTCCGCACGCTGGCTGACCCTAAGGAGATCCAGAAGGATTGCTACGAGATTAACATCGTCGATGAGCACCCCGCGGGGTTCCTGACTGGGGCCATCGTCGGGTTCCAGAAAACTGCAGAGCCGATTCGCGGGTCGGGTGCCTGGCACACGTTCCTGCTCACAGCCGACGGCTCAAAGATCACGGTGTCGCTCGACGGCAAAGAGGTCGCGACCCATGACGACACTCGCCCCGAGGCCAGGCGCTCGGGGTTGATCGGTCTCCAGAAGAACGAGGGTAAGATTGAGTTCAAGAACATCGCTCTCAAGCCGCTGAACCAGAAGCCGCTGTTCAACGGGACCGACCTGGCTGGCTGGCGAGTCGTCCCGGGCAGCAAGGGCGAGTTCACGCTGGAAGAGGGAACGATCCACGTCAAAGGTGGTGAAGGGTTCCTGGAGTCGGAGTCGCAGCACAAGGATTTTGTGTTCCAGGCTCAGGCTCGTACCAATGCCGACGCGGTGAACACGGGTGTCTTCTTCCGCGCAGAGCCAGGCACTGAGAAGGCGAAGTCGAACGGCTATGAGATGCAGGTCGACAATACCCGCATCGAGACAGATGCGTCAGCTCCCGGATCAGCTGCGGGGGCCAGCGATCTCCCGAAGAACGCTGGCACCGGTGCAATCTTCCGCCGTGTGAACGCCCGCCGCGTGATTACCAAAGACAAAGAGTGGGCGACGGTCACGCTCGTTGCTTCCGGCCCGCGTTTCTCGACCTACATCAACGGCTACGCGATGGTCCACTGGGAGGACACCCGCAAACCCGATCCGAATCCCCGTAAGGGGCAGCGTCTCGATGCCGGACACTTCAGCCTGCAGGGGCATGATCCCGGGACCGACGCGTCGTTTCGGGTAATCACGGTGAGTGACCTGCCGTAGGGCTTCACGATAGAGACGCACTCTGCTCCCCCACACCGAGACACAGCCAACCTCCTGGAATTCAACATGCCGCTCCTCGTTCGCTGTCTGATCGCCTCGCTGTTACTTGCTTCATGCGCTGTCGCCGCTCCGCCGAAGGACGACCACACCGATCCCACCTGGTATCACTCGGCGTCTGGAGAGAAGACGCCGGTGAAGACCACCGACGATTGGGCCGCTCGCCGCCGCGAAGTGATTCAGCAGATGGAACGCGTCATGGGGCCGCTTCCTGATCGTTCCAATTGGCCCGAGGCTCAGGTCCGGGTCCTGGAACGGAAGGAGTTGGAGGGGGGCCTGCAACGGCAGAAGATCCAGTTCATCGCAGACTCGAATGTCCGTCCCATCAAGGCGTGGGTCTTCCTGCCGCCAGCTCCCCAGGGCCTGCCGCCGGGGGCTGGACTTCCCGCTGTGCTCTGCCTGCACCAAACCAACAACGTTGGTAAGGACGAACCGGCGGGGCTGGGGGGCCTGCCGAACCTGCATTATGCCCTGGAGCTGGCTCAGCGCGGATTCGTGACTCTGGCACCCGACTACCCGAGCTTTGGCGAATCGAAGTACCAGTTCCCCAAAGAAGACGGTTACATCAGCGGCTCGATGAAAGCGATCTCTGAAAACATGCGGGCGGTTGATGTCCTGCAGGCAATTGAGCAGGTTGATCCCGATCGCATTGGTTGCATTGGCCACTCACTCGGAGGCCACAACACCATGTTCACTGCCGCGTTCGACACTCGGATCAAGGCCCTCGTCTCCAGCTGTGGTTTTACGCGGTTCCACAAGTACTACGATGGGAATCTGATGGGGTGGACCAGTGCGCGGTACATGCCGTTGATCGCCAGCGAGTACCACAACAACCCGGACGAGGTCCCCTTCGACTTCCCGGAGATTGTGGCGGCATTCGCTCCGCGTCCGTTCCTGGCCTGCTCGCCGACACGAGACGGGAACTTCGAGGTCTCCGGAGTCCGCGACACCATCGCCGCTGCGACTCCGATCTACAAGTTGTTTGGTGCGGAGAAGGGTTTGCGGGCCGAATACCCCGATTGCGAGCACGACTTCCCGCCCGCAACCCGTGAAGTGGCTTACAAGTTCCTGGCCGAGTCGCTCGCCAAGCCCTGAGGATTTGATCCCCTGCTCGTGGAAGGCGAACGGTGGGGGCCGGGCGTCGCTCGTCACGTGGCGTGATGCAGGATACCATGACGAGGCATACGCGTTTCTCTCTCTCGAATGTAGACATTCCACAGATTTCCAAACGATGGTTGCTCCCAATACCAGCCGTGATTTTCTTGTCCGCTACGGAGTTGTGCCCGAGGTGGCGAGGTGCCGCCTGGAGGATGGGCTCGCTCGAACTCAGCGCGGCGATCAGGTGGTCGTCCTGACTCATCGAGGTGAACAGCTCGGTGAAGTGCTGGGAGATGTGAGAACTCAATCCGATTTCCCCGCAGCGTTTACGATCTTGCGTCCGGTGACCGAAGCCGACATTGCAGCAGCTCAACGAGCCGTGGAACAAGCGTCGGTGGAGTTTGCCGATTGGACCAGGCGAATCGCAGAGTGGAAGATCGATCTGCAGATCATTGATCTGGAACACACACTCGATGGTGAAAAGTTAATTCTGTACGTGCTCAATGAACGTGGCCCGGAGTGTACCCGGCTGGCGATTCAGGCTGCGGCCAGCGGGTTTGGGGTGATTGAAGTTCAGCCAGTTGGCGCTGAGGGGTTGATTAGCCAGCCTGCCGCCGGTGGGGGATGTGGAAGCGGCGGTGGCGGATGCGGTAGTGGTGGCTGCGGACACTAAGAACGTGTCGCGGCGGCCTGCGCGAGTCTCAGGCAGCGTTCCTGTCGCTCTCTCTGGACGTGATCGCTCCTCTTGATCGCCGTTTGGGTGCATTGGTGAGTTCCCGTCAGGCGCGGTACAGTGCAGGAACTATGAATCAGAACCTAGAGCGCCCGGCAGGTCAGACCGTTGAACTGGAATCGACACCGCGTCGAAGGTATCTCGTCAGTTTTGATCCCAAGCGGGTTCCGCATCGGTTCGCGGATGTCCTGGTGATCGGTTCAGGGATCGCTGGCGTACGGGCTGCCCTGGAAATCGATCCGCGACTGAAGGTCGTCGTGGTCACCAAAGACCGCCTGGAACTGTCCAACAGTGCCTGGGCGCAGGGGGGCATTGCGGGGGTCCTCGATCCCTCCGACACGGTGAGTAACCATGTCGAAGACACCATGACAGCTGGGGCGGGGTTGTGCGATCGGCACGTTGTGGAATCGGTGGTGAACTCGGCCCCCGATCTGATTCGCGAGCTGGTGCGGCTGGGGGCTCACTTTGATGAGCAGAATGGTGAGCTGGCCCTCACAACGGAAGGGGGCCACAGCCACCCGCGCGTGGCGCATGCTCTGGGCGATGCGACCGGCAAAGAGGTCATGCGGGCCCTCATCGACCGGCTGCGAGAGCATCCGACCTGCGAGATGTGGGAGAAGACGTTCACGATCGATCTCCTGACCCATGAGAATCAGTGCCAGGGGGCGCTGGTCTGGCACCCGGGACATGGCAAGACCTTCGTCTGGGCCAAGCAGACGATCCTGTGTACGGGCGGGGCGGGACGGCTGTACCGCGAAACGACGAACCCTGACATCGCGACTGCCGATGGTCATGCGGTCGCGTTCCGGGCTGGGGCCACCGTTCGTGACATGGAAATGATGCAGTTTCATCCCACCGTGCTGTACATCGCCGGGGGCTCGCGTCATCTGATCTCGGAAGCGGTTCGGGGCGAGGGAGCCCACCTGATTGACTATCGCGGGAATCGGTTCATGGCCGATTACCATCCGCTGATGGAGCTGGCCCCGCGTGATATTGTCAGCCGGGCGATCACTGATCAGATGGAGAAGACGCGGCATTCGTGCGTCTATCTCGATTTGAAGCATATTCCCGAAGCGAAGGTCATCGAACGCTTCCCGCACATTCGCAAGGTCTGCCAGGAGTTTGGTCTCGATCTGGCCCGTGACCCGATCCCCGTGCGGCCGGGGGCACACTACATGATTGGCGGTCTCACGGTCGATTTAGAGGGGCGGACATCTCTGCCGAACCTGTGGGCTGCCGGGGAAGTGACCAGTACAGGACTGCACGGGGCCAACCGCCTCGCTTCGAACAGCTTGCTGGAAGGATTGTATTACGGAGTCCGCTGTGGCCGCGGAGCCAGCCGCGCGGCACTCTCGATTCCCGATAATTTCTGTATTACGCCGCTGGTTTCAGAGCCTCCCGCTGCGGCGGGTGAGATGACTGATGAATTGAATCTGGTCGACTTGAGAAACTCACTGGCTAGTCTGATGGGGCGGTATGTGGGCATCCGCCGCGACGCCGAGGGGCTGGCTGTCGCGGCCGAGCAGGTCGAGTTCTGGGACCGGTATGTGTCGCAGCGGGAGTTCAATACGGTTCAAGGCTGGGAGCTGCAGAACATGCTGCTGGTGGCCAAGCTGATGATCAAGTCGGCCTTGGCAAGAACGGAAAGCCGCGGCGTCCATTTTCGCAGCGACTTCCCCCAACCAGTGTTCGAGCCGCAAACGCATGTGGTCACGCATCGCGGCGGTGAGTAGTAACCACGCCGCAACACTGATTCTGCATCTGGCGCCGGAGTTCTGGTCATTCCGCCTGGTGAGATGTCCGCTCAGTATTCCAGCTTCATCGCCATGGGCATGCGTCGGCCGAAGCCGAACGCTCTCGGGGAAAGCTTCACCCCGGGGGCCATCTGGCGGCGTTTGAATTCGTTGCGATCGAGGCGAGT
>CANJZR010000162.1 GCA_947479075.1 Planctomycetaceae bacterium | reverse complement strand
GATATGTATCCTGCGGGGACAGCCACCCAGCCAGATGCGTCGGCCACGGGATCGACGCCCTCTTCAGCCACTGATCCGTCGATCATTGACGTCGGGCCGAGTGGGAAGTTCCAGACAATCTCGCAAGCGATCACATTTGTTCGAGAAAACTTTCGTCCCTCGGGTGATCAGGACCGTCGAACGATTCAGGTTGCCGGTGATGCCACCTATGTCGAGTCGATCCAAATCATGGGCGGAGCGACGGGTCCGTTTCCGAAGAATGTGACCATCAAGTCGGTCGGCCCCAAACCGGCTGTCATTCTCGGGGTGAGCGGACTCCCTGTTCTGAATCTCCAGGATGTTGAGTCTCTGACAATCAGCGGGTTCAGTATTGAAGGGCAAGGGACGAAAACGGCCCTAAGAATCGCAGGGCATTCTCCCGCGTTGCGTCTCGACTCCTTGACCATCAAGAACTTTACGAACACGGGAATCTTGCTGGAGAATGTGTCGGGGAAAGCAGGAGCGGAGTGCCAGTTAAACGGGGTGCAAATCAAAGGAACTTCGCCCGAAGCCGTGGGTATCCTTTGTCAGCCGACTGCAGGGGGAAACACGACATTTGTTCAAATGTCGAATCTGCGAATCGTGGGTCCCCTGCAAAGTGGCATCGAACTCACCGGAATGTTCTGGAACTCTTCGATCACGGACTCTGTCTTCTTCGAGTGCAACGCCGGGATTCGGTCTCGTGCCGGGACGATTCTCGTCGTGTCACTCGTGAACAACACGTTCTTCAAAAACCAGCGCGCGATCGTGTTTGCCCAGGTGCCCGATACCGGAAGCAGTAACCTGAAGGTCTGGCATAACCTGTTTCAAAGGAGCAGCCACGGCGATGCGACGCTGGAGTCGGGTGATGTGGCAGTCCTGTCCAGCATGCTGCTGTCTCCGACTGATGGACTGCATCACAACTGGACTGACCGGAAAGACCCCGATGCGCCGGGGCTCGATTTGTTCGCTGGAGATGGCCGACGAGCATTCTCGGCCAGCTTCGTTTCGGACAACGAGGATAATCCGGCGTTTTTAAAGCCCGGTAATGCGGACCTGAATATTGCCGCACCCGCTCCGGGAGCGAAGGCTTTCGTGGGAGCTGTCGCTCCCTGATCTCGATTTTGGGGAGCGCCAAGCCGGTACCCGATTTCCGCTATCACTTTGGGGCGGCTGTTTGTCGTTGCTTTTCTGAAACAAGAGGCTGTTGATTTTCAGAAACAGCCCGCGTCCTTGGTATTTGTGACCTAGTCTTGTCGGCGAGAGTTGATGGTCTGCTCTCCAGAAATTGTCGGCATTCCGTCGGAACACAGGCTATGTCCAAGGACACTGCTACAGAGTCGCTGCCCGATGTCATGCGTGTGCAGGAAGAACTGTTGGAGATGCTGCGGATGGCGGGCAATGAAGCCCCTCCACCGCGGCGCGAGGTCGTCGCGCCCGAACCGGTCAAAGTCGTCAGCGAGGCCCCCGCGAAGCGAACATGTACGAAGTGTGGTTCTGAAAAACCCTGGGGCAAATCGAACTGGTGTCCCGACTGTGGCTTCTATCCCAAGGCTGGATTTGCTGGGACGGGCGTCGCCGAAGTCGAGGATGATAAACCTCCGCCACGTTTGATCGACATCCTCCCCGAATGGGCGATCCCGATGGCCGTGGGGGCGGGAACGCTGCTGGTCACATCGATCATCTGTCGCTTCGTGTTTTACGATGCACTCACTCGCTCTTTCCTGGCGATCGCTCAATTTCTCTGCTCCGGGTTGGCAGCGTTTGCAGCCCATTGCCGCTCTTCCTACATCGCCGTGAATGCCGGTCGCAGCATGATGGCCTTCGTGAATCCCACGGAGACCTGGATGCTGATGTCCCAGATGAAGAAGAAGAATCTGATCGTGGTGGCTGGAGTCGGATTGGTGGGACTGGCGACCTCGTTTCTGATCGGGCCGGACCCCGAGTTGATCGTCAAGCAGATCCAGAAGGAGAACAAGGGCAAGAAGATGACCATCTCCAGCCTGATGGCCTCACTGGGAAGTGTGACCAAGAAGGCCTTTGGAAAGGATTTCGCAGGAAAACAGTTTGCCATGCAGACCGTCGGCAAGTTGGTTTCCGCGACCGGTAAAGCAGGCGGGGGGGCGGATCCCGCTGGTTTTGAAGACGCACTCGGAGGTCTGGCGGGTAAAGCAGACCTCTTCACGGGCGGATCCGCGACTCAGGCAATCACCGATGCCAACGCGGCACCTGCCGATGCGGCTTCGAGTGAGGAAGAATCCGATGACGAAGAGGACTCCGAAGCAGGATCCGAACAATCCGGGTCAACAGCTGCCGCACCTCAAACGACTCCCGCCAAAACCACCAAAAACAAATCTTCGAAAGGTGGAGGAGCCAGCAATCCCGCAGCGGCGACTGGGCGTGTGTACTCGGGGCTTGCCGGGGGAGCCAAAGGGAAATCTGCGGAGGACAAACTCAGTTCACTCTCCGACAAAGAGACTCTCGACTGCTGGGTCTATGGCTACACGGCCAATGCCGAGGGTGAAGTTCGGTCCCTGCTGCTGGCGACCAAGTCAAAAAGCGGAGCATTCAAGTTCTACCAGAAACTTGCTCTGGACTCCCTCGCTGATGAGGAACTCCAGAAGCTCAACGACGATCTCAAACCGTTCCGCACTCGCTCGTCAGCCATCAAGTCACCGTACGTCGGCAAATGGGTGAAGCCCGTTGTCGGGTGCCGGGTGGCTCACGATGGAATGAACACCGAGGAACGTCCGACCAATCCGGTCTTCCACAGCTTGATTCTGCCGTAGTCCGTCTGTGGAACGCTGGGAGACCTGAGACACAGGGGCATCTCGTACGACGCAGTGATGCGCACGGGGCAGCCCCTGTTTTCACGTGATGGCCATCCATGTCTCAAATCGCCTCCCGGCGCATTGCGTAGGCAGGATTTGCCGAATGCATGTCAATCGCCGGTAATTAGACGGCACTTTTCGCCGGGGCGCCAGCATCTTGTTCAGATCGATGCGGTCGTTCGACTCCCTCTGACGTACAAACCGAGGACTGAGAAGTTGTCTGTCTGGTCAGGCGGTCAGTTCGTCATCGCGCGGGCCATGCTCTGGTTCGCCCACATCGATCAAGGAAGGTCGGTCCGTGTCTTCATCAAATCGACATCGGCTGCTGAATCGGATGGCTCGGAACGCGGCATGGACCAGTTCCGCATGGCTCGCTGTCATGGCGGGATGCGTCGAAGCTCCCCAGGAGTCATTTACTCCCGTCGAGGTCGCCACAACTCCTGCCCCCGCTGCTGTGACGGGCGAGTTGTCTTCGGCCGATCAGGCTGAACCAGTTGGCACGGTCCCAGAGCAGATCTCAGCTCTCGAAACGGCTGAGGTCCCAGGCCCGCAGCCCTTTAACCTCGAACCCGATGCTGGCGAACCCCAGCCGACACTTATGGCCGATAAGGTGACATCGCCCGGTCTATTTCCCATTCCCGAACATGAACAACTCCCCGAGCCCGCCGAAGGATTGCCAGCGCAGCTGAATCCAGATGGTGGAGAGCCGGTGTCTTCATCGGCAGCTCTCGACGGCGATACTTCGCCTACATTGGCTGAGGCAGACGAAGGACAACCATCCCCGTCCGTCCCGGCACCATTTCCAGGGAGTGGCGACGCCACGACTTCGCTGGAGCCCGAACCAGAGAGCGCTGCCCCCACTCTTGCCGACGATGTGGCAGACCTGAAATCAGCCGAGGAGGCCTCTCCGCAACCGGTTCCCGCTCCCGGGGAACCACAAGCTGGTGAGCCTGCTTTGAATGCGAATGCGAACCCGATCGAGCCCACCAGACCGAAGGGCTACATCCACATCAACCCCAGGCCGAAGACACCTGAGAACGCTGCTGTTCCGAACGGGAACGTGAACCAGAATGCGGTGGGCAAGATTCCGCCCGCTGTCGTCCTGCCTCCTTCAGAGGGAGCCGATGCGGCATCGCTAGCTCCTCTCCCTGGATCCGAGTCCACGGAGCAGGGACCAGTCGCAGAGCCTGCGACTTCCCCTGCAACTAAGGGAATCCCAGTCTCGCCCGTTTCCATCGGAACGTCCGTCCCGGACAATTCCGCCGACATCGAAATCCCTGAAGGCTTCACAGCCTTGTTCAACAACCAGGACCTGACAGGGTGGGAAGTCATCGATGGCAAGGCCGATTCCTGGGAGTTCAAGGACGGAGTCCTCAGCTGTGTGGCCCCCGGTGGCGGATGGGTCCAGACTCTGGCGATGTACAGTGACTTCGAATTGCGGTTCCAGTATCAGCTGTCTGCCGGAGGCAACTCCGGTGTGTCGCTACGGTACCCCGGCCACGGCAATCCCTCGCTGGAAGGGCTGGAGATCCAGTTGATCGATGACCAGGCCGAGAAGTACGCAGACATTCAACCGCAACAGGCGACCGGCAGCCTGTACTTCGCAGCTGCCCCTCAGATCCGTGATGCCGCCCAACCCGCCGGGACGTGGAATCACTGTGCTGTCCGTTGCGTCGGTCAGCGGTTGGAAGTGACGATCAACGACAAACTCGTCAATGAGATCGACCTCACCCAGATCAACACGCGTGTGGACGGTGAGACGCGAGCCATCTCAGCAGTGCGGAGTCCGATGGGCGCGATCGCCTTGCAAAGTCACTCAACGCGGGTCAATTTTCGCGGAGTGATTATCCGTGATCTCACTCAGTCGATGGCATCGGGTGTCCGTTGGCTCGACCTGCAGGAAGGGGCTGGAGATGCAGTCACTCCAGAAGCCAGAGTGACAGTTCATTACATCGCTCACTTGAGTACCGGCAAACGCTTTGCGAACAGTGTGGAAAAGAACAAGCCGGTCACGGTGGAACTTCGGGATGTGATTCCCGGATGGCGTGAAGGGATTCCGGGCATGAAGGTCGGTGGCAAACGCCGCCTGGTCGTGCCCCCCGCGATGGCGTACGGTGAGAAGGGCTTCAAGGAAGTCGTCCCACCAAACTCGACTCTCGTCTATGAGATCGAGCTGCTCGAGTTCGAGCACGCCGTCGACGAATTGCCTCAGGAAACAGCTGAGGCGTCATCGTCGGACTCCGAGGTCAAATAGTCCCCACGCGGTCACCCGCCACCGACCAGCGTGACGATCTCAATTGTGTCTCCCTCGGCGATCGGGCTCTCTGCATGCTTCGTACGCGGGACCAGCTCCCAGTTCCGCTCGACCGCCAGGAACTTGGGCGACTTCCCCAGCTTTTCCAATAGCTGCGCGATTGTCAGTCCATCTTCGATGGTCTGTTCTGTTCCGTTAATTGTGACGCGCATGGGGCTCTCTCCGTTTGACTTGCAGCACCTCAGTCTGCGAGCCGAGGCCATCGCCGTCAACTCTCCCGTGTGTCGCTGATCGCTCCGCGATCAGGGCGTAAATGTTTGGGTGAATCGTCGTTGTTCTCGGTGTTCTCAATTTTCGTGATACGAAGACCGGCCTGCCGCCCCGGAATACAGGAGGCCATCAGCAAATCCCGCTGGTCTGTTCGAACAGTTTCAGGACTGGATATTTCGTGTTTGACGTTTCTAGTGAAATGATCCAGAGCTGTGTGGCCGCGCCGTCGCTTCGGGACGCGAGGCCGAGATTCGCGAAGCGAATATCCCCACAGACGAGCCGCTCAATGAGGTGGAACTGACGGGGCATGTCGAAAACGAATAACGTTGTCTGGCATTGAATCTCCGCCATACTCCGTTGGATATGCGACCTTTCACGCGAAATGGGTTCGATCAATCGACCTGTACGGCGTGCCTTGATGTTCTACACAACAAGTTACCAATCAATTCTCTGTAATTGAGCGTTGATGGTGGCTGCGGAACTCCAATGGTGATCTCCCATGCCAGCGTTTGAACGCCAGACCAAATGCCGAATCGGATTTGTAACCCGATTTCCAGGCAATCTCTTTAATACTGAGATCCTGTCGGTACAACAGGACTGACGCCAGCCGCATGCGAATGCCCAGCAGACATTCCATCGGAGTCGCCCCCAAGAGATCTCGGAATCGCTTCGCGAACTTTGAACGCGAAATCATGCCCACGGCTGCCAGTGACTCCAGCGTCCAACTTCGAGCCGGATGCCGCAGCATAGCCGCAAATACAGGACCGATCTCGGGATCACGAATGCCACTCAGCCAGCCCGTTGTGTCTGGCGACCGCACGAGCAATGAGACACGCACCGCTTCCAGATACAGGATTGCAGCGATTCGATTGCTGACACTCAACGTGCCTTGCCTCCCGTCTTCCATCCGCTGCCTTCCAAATGTGCTGGCAAGGTCGGCCAGCATTCCCACCGACTCAGCCTGAGTATCAATCACAGAACAATCGGGGAGAAGATCATGCAGCGGATGAGTGCCGTGAGTTGCCAGACAGACCACACCGCCCGCAAGTCGAGTGACTGGAGCAGAGGCATAGCACGTTTCTGACGTGGTTGCCGACAGTCGCCCTTCCGATGAGTCAAGCGGATCGAGTGTCACCAACGGAGCGCCTTGCGAACTCTGAATACGATGAGGGAGATCTCGCAGAATCAGGACCAGGTGCCCCGCACGAACCTCTATCGACTGCTGCCCCTCGGCCGTAAACCAACAGGACCCTTGTGTGATCAAATAGAATCTCGGACCCGCTTGGGAAACTCGGATGCCCCAGACACCCGAGAATGTCGATCCGCCAGCAGCCCGGCAGCTCAGGTCCAGGCTGTCGAGTAACAATGACATCGGATCCGACTTCCCGTCCGCAGGCCGAATCAAAGCCATTGTGGAATCATCTGCGGAGTTTTTCGGTTGCTTGCTTATCAATCTCAATGTGTTCCCTTGTCTCCGAAACGATCCGGACAATGATCTAGTCGTAAGCGTTGAAGGTTGTTGATCTTTGCGGCTCCCCCCGGAGACTCCTGTGTGTGATCAAACGCACCGTCATGTCGAGCGAGGCCCACATCAAAGTCACCGCGATCCATCTCCTGCTCCGAACACTCGCCCCAGTGACCAAACCACTCCTCACCTACACAACCGCCGTCCCTTAAACGCGACGAAGTCGCCCGTTATTTCCCGGTTTGCTTTTCAGTCATATCGCACCGCTTCACGAACAAATGCGGGTCGCCCCATTACGTCTCCGGGCGTTGAGTGTTCAACTCAACCGTCTGCACGCCTTCGATCCGATTGAGTTCGGCCACGAGTTCCGTGGGCCTTGCGGTGGGGAGCAACCGAACCCTGAATGAAAGCTCCATCGCGGCTCCGTGCCGGACAGTATTGACCGATAGCGGCTCGATCTCTGAGGCGTGCTTCGACACGGCCTCAACGATGAGCGTCTCCACGGCCTGCGACCAGCCCAGTCGTACTGTGAGCTGGATTTCACGGTTAAAAGGCATCATGAAATCGGAGCTGTCGCGGAACAGTGTCGCGGCCAAGCCAACGACCGCGATTCCGCCAACAGCCACGATTGGCTGGCCGGCTCCAACCGCCATGCCGACTGCCACCGCGAAGATGACGAAGGCCGTATCTTTCGTGTCTCGCACCACAGTCCGGAACCGGACAATGGACAATGCTCCAACCAGACTGAACGCGCGAGCCACGTTGTCGCCGATCACTTGTGTGACCATCGCGATCAGGACGCACAACAGCACCAGCGTCGCGGGGAATGTCCCGGCTTGACCACTCAGATGACGAGTCCACTTGTAGATCACCGTGATGGCTATTCCCAACGCCAATGCGACAATCAACCTCACGGTCAGCGTATCCCACGAGACGGAGGTCGTCGTCGTGTCGAACGTGTTCTTGAGCCAGTCAGGCATCATCCATTCCTCGTATGGTATCGCCCGACAGCCAATCCAGCGGCACGCATTTTATGACACTGGTCCGGTACTTCGAGAACGAGGTCAATTGAAGCTGCTGTTCTTCGACGAGACGTCGGAACAGCACGGGCATCGCACCTTGAAACTTCAGTTCGAGAATGCGCTGT
>CANJZR010000161.1 GCA_947479075.1 Planctomycetaceae bacterium | reverse complement strand
AGCATAGGAGAGCGCCTTTGCGGTCGAACTCGGATAGCGATGTCGGTAGACGGCAGGCCTTAGGTGGGCAGTGAGATAGGTTCGCTCACCTTATTTTTGTGAAACTACCCCGGTCAACAAGTTTTCATCGATTTGTTGTGAATCGACAACCTGATGTGGATGACATTCCATTGCAGACGTGGGGCATCTGTGGGGGGACGAAGATCACAATAGAGAGGTGAGCGAACATCGGCGAATGCCGTGGAGTTGGTAGACGAATGCTCCACTACCCGAGGGGCTATTGTCAAGCCACCCACCAATGCAAAGCGACCGAATCAAATACAGCTATATGCTGATTGATTCGGTCGCTGGCTTTAATATGTCAGTGAACTTGCTTGCTGACTTTCAACTCGGAAACTATCGAGGTGGCAGGACCTTCGCCAGCTTGTGTTTGGCGAGGGTCACATACCCGGGCAGGCCGTTGACCTCAGGGACCTTGGTCTGGCCTTCAATCAGCGGGGCGGCGTACTCGATGAACTTTTCGGTCACACCGAAACCATCGGCGGCGATCCAGTCCTTCGGCAGGAAGTGTTCGACGTTGGCGATGTCTTCCAAGGGCTGGAGTCCGGTCGTCCACTTGTAGGGCTTGCTGCTGGTGCGGACGATCTTGACCATCTGGCCACTGATCCCACTGACAGCGGCCTTCGTCGCTGCGACTCCGCAGGCGTGCGACTCTTCCGCATCGGTCGCACTGCCATAGTGAGCTGCTGCCCGTTGGGCGTAGCCGAGTAGAACCGTGCGGGTCTTGAGGTTCATGTCCTTCTCGATGATCTCCTTGAGCTTGATGCTCGCCCCAGCCAGAGCGGGGTGGCCGAAATCGTCGAGCTTGGTGTAGTCGGCACCGACTTCGCGACCATCGGGGTAACGAATCCCTTCGCCGCAGACGACGATGCAGTACTTGTTGCGAGCGACGACCGACTTCACCTTTTCGATGAACTTATCACGCTCGAACGGGACTTCCGGCAGCAGGATGATCTGCGGTGGGTTGTCGGGATTGCCTCGCTGAGCCAGTGCGGCTCCAGCGGCGATCCAACCGGCTGAGCGGCCCATCACTTCGATAATGCAGCACGATCCGTCATCGGTCGCCATTGAGCCGACATCAAAGCCGACTTCCATCACGGTCGAGGCCACGTACTTGATCACGCTGCCGTAGCCAGGCGTATGGTCAGTGTGCGGGAGGTCGTTGTCGATCGTCTTGGGCACGCCGATGACCCGCATGTCCCAGCCGCGCTTCACCGACTCCAGGTGAATCTTGTGCGATGAATCCTGCGAATCGTTTCCGCCCGCATAGAAGAAGTACCGAATGTTGTGGGCCTTGAAGACCTCGAACAGGCGGTCCATATCCTTGGCGGCTTTCTCGGCCTTCTTTTTGAAGTCGAGCTTGTAGCGGCAGGTTCCCAGTCCCGCAGCAGGCGTGAACTTCAGCCCCTCAATCGATGCCGGATCTTCCTTGCGGAAGTCGAAAATCTCTTCGTTGAGCATCCCCAGGATGCCATTCATCCCGCCGTAAATGCCTTGAATACAGCTGTGCTTGAAGGCCTCCTGCACGACGCCGCAGACGCTCGCGTTGATGACAGCTGTGGGACCGCCGGACTGGCCGACAAGAAGATTACCGGTGAGTTGCGACATGAGAATCGTGTCTGGAGGGAAGGGGTAACGAAACGCGGACCGAGCGCCAGGGCCACGTGAGAAGGACGCAGTTTAAAGGTTCAGACGGCGAAGGACCATCGAGCCGGGATCACCCGCCTTGGCGTGAATCTACGCAGAGGTTCCCGAGAAGTAATCAGGCTCGGACCCCGCCTTCCACTTGATGTTACAGCCGATGCTGGGCTTTTGATCGGCCACGACGGGCATTCCCGCCAGCAGTGCATCAGCGGCAGAGCGGAGATCACTTCCGGTGACGGGGATATCGGTCTTGGGCCGGCTGTCGTCGAACTGCCCGCGATAGACCAGCCGTAAGTCACGATCAAACAGGAAAAAGTCGGGAGTACAAGCTGCACGGTAGGCCTTGGCCACCGACTGAGTCGCGTCGTGCAGGTAAGGGAAGACATATCCCGCCGATGCATGTTCAACCTTCATCGCCTCGGGACCGTCCTGGGGATACTCAGCGACATCATTGCTGCTGATGCCGACGACGCCGAGCCCCTTCGCAGTGTATTCCTTCGCGAACTGGGCCAGTTGGGGCCGGACGTGAATCACGAATGGGCAGTGGTTGCACATGAAGATCACCAGCAGGCCATTCATCCCCTGAAATCCCGACAGTGACACGGTATGGCCATCCACATTGGGGAGCGAAAAATCGGGTGCGGGGCTGCCCAGGGGTAACATCGTCGATGCAGTGCGTACCATCGGAGGTCTCCTCGAAAGTTGTAAGCGTCTGACGCCTGTCACTGTACCGCGCGAAACGCTGACCTTCTATGGAGTTCCTGACGTATGTGGAGCAGTTCGTAATCCAGTAACAGGCTTATTCGATGTGGCCACTGCGACGCCGGAGTGCTTCCACGATGAGCTCGATCGTACGAGAAGTCGCACCCTGTTGCATTAGCACCACAGTCCGGGCTGTCTCGCCCAGCTGGCGGGCCAGATCGGGGCGTTCCAGAAACTCACCAACGACCTGTCGCAGTTCCTCTGCCGAGTGAACCACCCGGGCGGCATCCTCGCTCAGCAGCAGTTCGACCACCTGCCGGAAGTTCATCGTATTCGGGCCGAATAAAACAGCTGCGGCATACGCGGCGGGCTCGATCATGTTCTGGCCGCCGCGTTTCGAGAGGCTTCCGCCGACGAATGCGATGTCGGCCAGACCCCAGGCCGCCCCGAGTTCGCCGAGTGTATCAAGCATCAATATCGGCTTCTCGGCGATGTTCGATGCCGATGAAGCACGGAGAACCAGCGAGTCGACCGGTACCGTGGATTCACCACTGGGGGACAACTTTGCCTTGATGACACTACGACGCAGCAGCGGTAACCCGCGTGACGTGACCAGCCCAGCCACTTCCTCGAACCGCTCTTGATGCCGGGGGACTAGAACCAGACGCAGCCGGGGAAATCGATCCCGTAGCGAAAGGTACGTGTCGATGGCGTAACCTTCCTCCGGGGCCTGCGTGCTTCCCGAGATGAATACGGTCTCTTCGTCGCCGATGCCGAACTGTTGGCGAATCGCTTGCGTCCGTGGGTTCTGCCGGTTCGTCTCGATCCCATCGTACTTGGTCGATCCGGTGACCACGATGCGGTCCTGTGGCGCGCCGAGAGACAGCAGCCTGTTCTGGATCTCTTCGGTCTGTACCGCCATTCGCGTGAAATGCTTCCACAACCCGGACATGAACCAGCGGATACGCCTGTACCCGCGAAAGCTGCGCGGACTCATCCGTCCGTTGATCAGAACCAGTGGGATCGATCGGGAGTCGACCTCTCGGATGAAATTTGGCCAGAGCTCCAGCTCGACCAGGACCACGATCGATGGCCTCACCCGATCGAGGGCATTCTTCACTGCCCACGTGAAATCGAGCGGAAAGTAAATCAGTTTGCAGTCGGGGTACTTCTCTTTCGCAACTGCGTAGCCGGTGTGCGTCGTTGTCGAGATCCAGATCTCGCATCCGGGGACCCGTTCACGCAGAGGCGGAATCAGCGTGCGGAGGATCAATACCTCGCCAACGCTCACCGCATGCAGCCAGATCGCTGGACCAGTTGATGTCCGCTCTTCCACTCGCCCGAGAAACCTCTGCCCCCAGCCCTGGCGATACTTTCCCTGCCAGAGTGACCGAAAGAGCAGCAGCGGGCTAAACATCGCAATCAGCCCGCAATACAGAAGATTCAGGGCCCAGCTGGTCACGATGCGACTGGCTCCGTGAAGCGGAAGGGATCTCCAGACAGCTCGTAGTCAGGACGTATTCCGATGTTGATCAGCAGTCCAATCGAGAAGCAGATCGTGAGCAAACTCGATCCCCCGGAGCTCATGAGCGGGAGTGTAATCCCCGTAATCGGCATCAACCCGACGGTGACACCGGTATTCACGACCAGCTGAGTCCCGAGCAGGGCGGTCACTCCGGTCGCGACCAGACGACCGAATGGTTCCTCGGTTCCGCCTGCAATCGCCAGCCCGCATGCCAGCAGGATCAGGTAGGTCGTCAGTACCGCCAGACACCCGACCAGTCCCCACCGTTCTCCGACCAGACAGAACACAAAGTCGTTGCGTGAAGCGGGCAGGTGATACGCCGAAGGATCGGACACCGCCATCCCGGAACGATCGCTGCCCCACGCCCCTCCGAATGCGAGCATCTGTTTGGCCTGATGCAGCTGGTAGTCGTCGCCGCTTCTGGACCGGCCATCCTCCTGTTGGAACAAGACGGTCACTCGCGACCGCTGCTCGGGTGTCATGAACTTCCACACCATGGGAAGACTCGCCACCCCCAGCAAGGCGACGAAGAGCAGGGCCGACCACCGCGTCCCCGCAGCGAACAGCATCGCAAACAGAACCGGGAAGAACAGAATCGCCGTCCCCAGGTCGGGCTCGACCAGAATCATCACCACGGGAACCAGAGTCAGCACAAACGGGGGGATCATTCCCCACAGCGTTCGATGCGACTGGCGATACATCAGGTACCGCGCCAACGTCACGATCAACGCCAGCTTCATCACTTCGGAGGGTTGAAAATCGGCGATTCCCAGCGGAATCCAGCCTCTGGCTCCGTTGCGAGGCGGGCAGAAGAAGACGACACACAGCAGGATGAGCGTCATTGCATACAGAGAGAAGCTGATGCTCTTCAACCGGCGGTAATGGACGCACAAAGGCAGCAGCAATGCGGGCAGCGAAATTCCGACCCACATCAGCTGACGCGGCAGGAATGGTGCACCTGTCGACAGCTCATCACCGCGAGAAATCCCGGCCAGCCCGGCCAGCATGAGCAGGCCCGTACACAGCGGAACAATCCACGGCCAAATCCGGATGCGATGAACGCTCGACACACAGCCTCCTTGCGATGTGATAGGCGAGTCGGAGTACGGGCGGATTGTCGCAGAAACCTCAATTCAGGTCAGCACGAGTTCTGGCACTGCGCGGGGCAGGCACAACTATTTCGCCGGGGGCGTCTCGACCGGAATCCCGACCAGCTTGGCCACCCGGGGCCAGGTCTCGCCCCGCAGCTTGTCAAAGGCGTTGCGATTGTCTTCGCTCTTGTCCTTGGCATAGGCCCGCAGCGATTCCGACTCACGGTTCAAGAGTCTGTAGATCTCGATGATTTCCTTCACGGCTTCGGCATCAGATGCCGTGAGGTTTGAATTCTGGAACTCCTCGAGCTGCTTGATCAGCGATTCGGAGATCACCACCACTTCCCGCATCAGATCGTCAACCAGCTCCGGAGCATAGAGCTCCTTTTTCGTGTTATCCGCCACGACACCGATATAGCCGAATGTCGTGTAGACGTGCGAAGAGGCGAGGCTGCCGATCAGCTGCAGCTTGGGATCGACATCGGTCTTGGCTGCGGGTGATTCTGTCGTGGCCTGACCTCTCAGCAGTCCCGGGGCGATGGCTGCCGTCACCGACAACAACACCGCCCATACCGCCACCGTCCGTCGCTGCGGCACGAATAGTCGAAACGTTGAGTTGAGCATCCGGAAGAACTCCTGCGTAAGAGACCAGTCTCACCGCAGCATCCCTTATTGCAGCTCATTCAGCAATTTCAAACACTCTTCAACGACCATTTCACCAGTCCCCACTTCAGAGAAGCTGTGCAGGCCAGTCCAGGTCTGATACCCACCCGCTTCAAAGCCGGGGCGGTCGGGCAGGTAGCCCACGTAGTCATCCGTCAGCCCGCACACAAAGGTATTGCGGAAGGGAGAACGCCGCTTGATCTCGATCCCGTGAGTGGTGAAGAACTCGGCTGGGACGCCGACGAAGTAGACATCTCCGATCTGGATGGCGTGAATCCAGGTGGTGCGGGTTTGCCCCTGCTGGTCCTTGAGCTTAGCCCGACTCTTGCGGAACACTTCGATGATGAAATCAGCTCCGCCCGGGGCGTACTTCTGGCAGTAATCGACCACTGCCTTGTCTTCCTTCTCTTCGTCGAACTTTCGCATCTGGAAGTTGATCTCGCGCTTGATCGAGGCAAGTTTATTCGACTCGATCGGCTTGACCTTTGTCAGAGCCTCGCGGACAGCACCTTTCATTCGCAACACCATCTCATCGCAATCGAGAGTCAGGTTGTGCGTCGAGCCAGCGGCTCCTGACAGGAACTCGACATTCGTCCCCAGATCCGCAGACAACTCCTGAGCCGCCAGACCATAGAAGCTGGGCGATCGCTTGCCGGAACGGGTGCCAATGCAGTGCGTCGAATGGTTGAAGATCAGACCGGCGTAGGTCTTGTCTTCCCGCTGAAAAGCCAGCACCGGCAGATCGACATCAAAAGGGCCGGTCGGACGCACCATCTCGTCACGTGGACCGATCCAGTAGATCTTGCCATCCTTCAGCAACTGACGGCTATTCTGACCGACACTGGCTTCCTGACCCAAACGGAACAGCCCCTCGCAGGGCCCCGACTTGTCCGCCGCCGCGTTCGCCTGCTTGGCTGCCTCAACGATCGCGGTCACCGTGCGACGGCAGAACTCCTCATCACGATCGTATCCATGGACAGTCACTGTCGACGGAGCGTGATGGGTATGGCTGGAATTGATAAAGACGTTGTTCGCCGGGATTCCGGTCGCCTGTTCGATCTGCTGAGCCGCCTGGTCCAGGTAATCGCGATTGATCATCAGGATGTCGACGGCCACGATGCACAGCTTGATATCGCCCTGAATTACGATGGCCGTGGCCTGCAGCTTGCCTTCCTGTCCTTTCACAAGGCCGGGACCAATGCCGCCCCCGATCACCATCGTGTCTTCCGCCACCATCTCGGAAGTTGCTGATCCGACCTTCCACGCAGCACTTACCGAGGTCATTGCTCCACAAAGTCCGAACACGAATACACAAATTGCCATCAAACGGCGTAACCGCTGCGAGCCAGTCATCGGTTCACTCCAGAAGATTTTGTGGCGGAAGTCGACCGCCCGAGAACACGCAAACATCAGTCACCAGAGGTTCCAGAAACCTCAGTGGTCGCCTGTCCGTGACGACGAAACGCACCCGCAATGTCAGCGAGTATTAGCATCCTTGAGAAATGCAATCAGATTCGCAAGGTCGCCGGGTGAAAGTAATTGTTCAAAACCCTCCGGCATCAGCGATTTTCCGGTGAACCGCAGCTCTTCGATCTCTGTTCGCAGGACCGATTCCAGCAGACCACCAGGCTTCTTCAGTGTCACGCTGGTGGCACTTTCGCCCGCGATGAGTCCCGAGTGAACGACGCCACTTTTGGTGACCAGAGTGAAGCTGCGACCGTCGACGGACACCGAACGATTCGGATCGAGGACATCGGCGAGGATATCGGTCGGGCTGCGACCGGCGACTCCCGTGAGGTCGGGGCCGACGCGGTGCCCGTCCCCTTGTCGGAAGTGGCAGGTCCGGCAGTGCTGCTGGAAGAGCTGGCGTCCCCGTGCAACATCCGGGTTCTCTGCCAGAGCGGGGGCGTACTTGGCGATGACTTCATTGCGAGTGGCCGATCCCGCCGGGACGAACTTCTTGGAGAGACTCTCTCGCGACGACTCGTCGAGCCGCGACAGCAGCAATTCCCGTTGAGATCCATCGAGCTCGTTGGCGGCGAACTCACCGGAGAGGATCGCCTGGGCCAGCAGCTGGGCTCGATCCCGACGACCGATCAGAGAATCGAGCAGCGCGCGTCGGACGGTCGGACTGGTCTGGGCGATGGCATGAATCTGAACTTGAGCAGCTTCGTTGCCTGGAATTTCGCTCACCGACTCTGCAGCCCATTGCTGAATCTCAGGAGCCTGCTCTGCGGTCAGCAGCTGTTCGAGGTTGGGGGTCGCTTCCGCGGGGGGCAAGGACTTGAGTAAACCAATCGCAACGAGCCGGTCGATCAGTGCT
>CANJZR010000160.1 GCA_947479075.1 Planctomycetaceae bacterium | reverse complement strand
CGCCCTCCAGCGGCTTCGCCGGGGAACGTGTGCTGCGACGTTGCGGGCTGGCCTGTCGCTTCCGTGCCGACGCGGCTGCTCGCAAACGAACCTCGCCTTCTCCCTTGAGCAGCTTCCGCCCGGAGTCGGTGATCTTCAGGATCTGGTATTCGCCATCGCGGATCAAGAGGCCCTGGCTGACCAGATCACTGATCCAGTCTTTCACCGTCGTCAGGGCGTTCCCCTTCAGGACGCCAAATGTGGTGATGGCATCGTGACCGTTCTGCTGGATGCGTTCATCGGTTCGCCCGGTGACGACTCGCGTGGTGTACTCTGCTCCAAAGCGTTCGCCCTGGCGATGAATGGATGAGAGTATCTTCTTGGCGATCAGCGCTGATTCGTCCGCCGAGAGAGCTGTGTCATCCTCCCACAGTTTCTCTGCCAGCTGAGACTCCAGCGGTGAAATCGTTTCACCCAGGCAGTTGTCACAGCTGTCGCCGCAGTCGGCTTCGAGGTCCTGGCCAAAGTGCTGGACCAGAAGCCGGTGCCGACAGCTGGCGTCTTCCGCGTAGTGGATCATCGCATCGAGGGATGCGTGTGACGCATCGCGGACATCATCCGGCTGATCCGCAAAGATGTACTGCCACGTCTGAACATCGCGTGGTCCGTGGATCAGCCAGCACTCAGCTTCGAGCCCGTCGCGTCCCGCGCGGCCGGTTTCCTGCTGGTAATGTTCGATCGACTTGGGAATCCCGGCGTGGATCACATATCGCACATCTGGCTTGTCGATTCCCATGCCGAAGGCGACCGTCGCGACGATCGTCTCAGTCTCGTCGCGGATGAACTTCTCCTGGTGCGATTGTCGCAGCTCGTCAGCGAGCCCGGCGTGGTAGGGGAGTGTCTTGTACCCCAGTGCATTGAGCTGGGCGCTGACCGTCTCGACCTCTTTGCGGCTGATGCAATAGATGATTCCGGCTTCGTCCTTGTGACGATCCATGATGGCGCTGAGCTGAGCGGTCAGCTTGCCGCGTCGTTCGACGCGATAGGTCAGGTTGGGGCGATCAAAGTGACCGACGAGAACTTCCGGCTGATTGAGCAGCAGCTGTTCGACGATGTCGTTGCGAACCCGTTCGTTGGCAGTCGCTGTGAAAGCATGAATGCCGACCCCGGGAAACCTTTCTCGCAGCAACTTGAGCTGACGGTAGTGCGGGCGGAAGTCGTGGCCCCAGTGGCTGACGCAATGGGCCTCATCGATGGCGAAGAATGAGACGCCCGCGTTTTTGAGGCGGTTGATGAGTGCGGGCGATTCGAGACCTTCTGGGGCGACATACAACAGCTTGAGTTTGCCCTCCTGAAGATCGTTCGCGATCTCCCACTTCTGCTGCGGGGTCAGCGTGCTGTTGACGAACGCAGAGGCAACACCATTGGCCCGCAGGGCGTCGACCTGGTCCTTCATCAGGGAGATGAGCGGCGACACCACGACCGCGACCCCATCCATGCAGACAGCGGGGACCTGGTAGCAGAGTGACTTACCGCCACCTGTGGGCAGGACCACGAGCGAGTCTTGCCCGCGCAGGACATCCAGCATGGCGGCCTGCTGGAGTGGACGGAAACTTTCGTAACCCCAATGCGTGTGAAGTGCGAGTAAGAGCTTTTGAACGTCAGGTGACTCTGTCTCGGGAGAGATCGCGAGTGGCCGAGATGCAGAGGATTTCTTGGCCATGTCGGCGAGGGCTCGCGGTGAGTCGTAAGGGGCAGCGTTATCGTACGGAGCGGTGGGGAAAATGCGAGCTACGGCCGTTGAGTGGGGAAGGGGGGCGGAGACTTGATGAGGATTTTTATGGGGGGCGGAGAGGGGGGGAGTGGGAGATAGGGAGAGGGGGAGTATGGTGTGAAAATGAAGGTGCCGATCACCGGTGCCAGGAATGGCCGAGGATTCTGTGAGCGTATCTTGTTATGAGTGGGTGAGTGGCGAAGTTCGAATGGCAGGTGCCACCGGGCACTACTTGACATCGATTCGCATCGTGAAAACTCTCTGGCGGTCCGCTCTTCTCAGCAAATCGTCGAGTAAGGCTCCAGCGTTGGGTTTCCAGGAGGTTTTGAGTCGTTCTGTCCCATTGACCAGGACACGAATGCGATCATTCAGATTGATTGCCATGTCAGGGTGCAGCCAGATCGTCGCAGTCTTTCCGGGATGTTTGATGTAAATCGTCCCTCCCTGTGTGATCTTGCCATCCATGATCCAGGTTTTGTTGGTGGGCGGTTGAGACATTTCGGGAGGGAGGGATGTGGATTCCAGCCAGTAAAACCGATTGTCGAATGACCGCTGGGTCCGGACCTCGAAATCCATGAACTCCGTGAGGGGCTTGCGGCGGACCGTTTCGGCCCAGTCCATCAGGCGGGGGAGTTCCTCCACATAAGACTCAATCCCGCGCTCCTTAAACTCGCAATAGATGATGTCGGATCCGAGATTAAAGAGCCGGTTCAGATCCCGCATATTCTCCGAGACGGTGTTGCGGTCTTTTTGTCCACCGACAACGTACCACGACAGCTTACGCGAGTTCTCCCAATAGTATTTACAGGTGCCCATCGACGTGCCGCAGATTGGAGCGACTCCGGCAAAGACATCGGGATGAGCCATTCCCAGGTCGAAGCAGGCGTCCGCACCCATGTGATGTCCCGCCAGGATCACGCGATTGGCGTCGATCCGATGAGTTCGCATCGCGTGCCGGATTGACCCGAGGACTGCGAGATGGGAGGCGATGTCGAACTCATGCTCCGTTTGCTTTTCTTTGGCATAGCGGGGGGCAATCGTGATGAAGCCTCGTCGCTGGGCCTGGCCTTCTCGTTCGGCATTTCCTGCCCACCACACTGCTTCTTTCTCGGGAGTGGCTCCCATCGAGTGCATGACGACGAGCAGTGGATAGGTATGTTGCGGGTTGTACTCCTTGGGCAGGACCACGACATAAGAGAGTGGCTCTCCCGATCCTTCGGAGTTGAACTCCACGGTCGTCGGAACCCCCGCCGGGATCGGGTCCGAATCCTCGAACACGGGCAGGAACTCGACAATGCGAGTCAGGAGTTCGGGCAGCGCATCTTCGGTCTTCTCCAGGCTGTGAACGATCTCTTCCCGGCGTTTGGAGTTCTCGGGTGTACGCAGATACTCCTGCATCAGGAATCGCATCTCCCACATCCGCAGTGCCGCGGGAAGAGAGTCAACCGCATCGGTGGGGCCCACGACCCAGCTGGAGTAGGCGAGGGCGAGTTTCTGGTCGGCCGGAATTTGCTCGTCTTCGGCGACCTGCTCGTAAGGTGTCAGACGTTCGAGGTTCTCATTGGCGTTGAGTTCCTCATTGAGCAGGCTGCGCAACGGACGCAGGTGGGCGGCCTGCTCCTCGGGCAGCTGTGACTGCAGCATGTCGAGCTGGAACAGAATGTGTTCGCGACGTTCTCGGTTGGTCTGGTACTTGTCGGAGAGTTCCTGGACCTGGCGCTGAATGTCCGCACTGACGCCGTCCTGAGGGAATCTTTTGAGTGCGCTTTCGACGAGTTCGTGCTGTCCGGCGTCGCGGAACCGGGTGAGGGCGTTGATGACCAGCCGGGCATCGAGCTCATTCATCCGGGCCAGGGTCTCCTGACACCAGGACTGCTCGGACGGGAAGTCCCGCGCGAGGGCCTCGACCTCCTGGTGGGCCGCTTTGTACATCTCGGCCTGCTCATAGAAGATGATGACCGATTTGCGATCTTGCAGCTGCGTGTTGTCGATCTTCTGTTTCAGAATCTTGTCGATTGTCTCGGCACCCAGTGACTGGGTGGTTCTTGCGAATGACCAGTCGTGCGAGAGAGACTCGATGTTGACGTAGTCGGGCCGCATCTCCGCGATGCCCAGAATGACATCCATGGGGGCGTCGGCGGTACGCAGCTGGACCATTCCGTGGCCGAACTCGTCGAACTCTTCGATCCGGGAGAATGATCCGATCTGGTCGGGAATCGCAGCTCGGCCCGTCCGATGCATTGGGAACTTGAATGTAATTCTCTCGGACAGGTCTTTGTTGCCCGGGTCAATTTCCGCGACCTGTTTGCTGGGGAAGCAAAGTCTGCGTGGCCCATCGTCGACCATCCAGATCCGGCTGGATGAAGGAGCGGCCTTTTTGGCGCGAGGGTTGACGGACGAATAGACCGCCGGATCGCGCAGGGGGACCGCCTTCCCGGTATAGATCAGTCCGCTCTTGAGCCGGAGAGAATCGCCACGGGCATCTGACCAGAGCACCGTGACGAATAACGCCGCAAAGGCGAGAGCCAGGCTGGCTGGATTCGACCTCTGCATGTGTTGGTCTCCGGTGAAGGGACGAAGAATCTGCAGCGCTTGACCTGGCACCCGTAGCGGGGTCTGGAAGCACTGTGTCCCATCCCCCCATCATCGAGTGTTCCGCCGCGACTTTCCAGAAAAATCCAAATAGCCGGTCGAATTGGAATGACCGTTAGAGTGGTGTCGCTGAGTCCGGCTCCCTCTTCTGCACGTCACAGGAATTCACTTTTATCCAAGCTTCCGCCAGTGAGTGAACCGGCGACTTTCGCCGGAGCTTTTGCAAGTTGGGCTCAAATCCGACTCCTCGCCAAGGGTTCAGCTGAATCGATCCCGTCGACTTAGCCGATTCTAACACCTGAAGCGGATCTGCCGCAGGTGCAGAGACATTGCGCCACCAGAGAACGGATCTCATTATGACAGCACAGCCCTCAGCAGTTTTTCCTGTCGATCGTCCACAAGAGATTGATCCTTTGGAGTATGACCAGACTCTGAGCTGGAGTGACGCAATTCTGCGGTCCCCCTGGTTGTGGGGCACGTTGCTGACGGTGGGGTTCTATTCCTCCATTCCGTATATCACGTTCTGGCAGGCTGAAATCCAGCGCTATTGCTGTATGCACTGGGTGGAATACCTGGAGGTATGGTTGTTCGCCGTGGGAGCGGTTGTGCTCGTGCAGAAGGCGTACTCGCTCCGGTTGGAGTATGCCGCCTTGCGGTCGATCAAGCTGGGTTCGCTGAGCTCCGAAACGAAAGCGGCCCATGAGCAGATCAAGAAAGAGCTAAGCGGAATTGATCCGGCCCATCTGGAGTCGGTCTGGGGGCGACGGCTGAAGGGGATTGGTCGCTTTGTGAAGGAGCGAGTCTCGTCTTCGGGGTTGGGAGACCAGCTCAAGTTTCTATCAGAGACGGCCGCCGACGCACTGCACGACAGCCATTCACTCCTGCAGACGATCATCTGGGCCATCCCCATCATGGGTTTTCTGGGGACGGTGCTGGGGATCACGCTGGCGATTGCCAACGTGACTCCCGACAAGCTCGATACCTCACTCCCGGAAGTGACGGGCGGTCTGGCAGTGGCGTTTGATACGACGGCGATCGCGCTGTTGTTCTCGCTGGCACTGGTGTTCGGATCGTTGTTCGTCAAACGAAACGAAGATGCGATTCTCTCGATGGCGGAAGAGTCAGCACAGGGGCTGTGTGGGCCCATGCTGGATGGCCCGGCCACTCCCGATAATGCGATTCTTCAGGCAGAACAGGAGTCGGCGCGTCGGCTGATCGAAAGCACGGGCGGACTCATCGAACAACAAACGGGTCTGTGGCAGATCTCGCTCGATTCATTGCGTGAGCGATGGTCGGAGACCGTGAAAGCCCACGAGCAGATCCTGAGCGAGTCGCTCGTCGAAGGGACCGACTCGGTACTGGCCGATCATGCAGAACAACTTCAGGCGATCCGGCATGAATTCCTAAATGCCTGTCAGCAGGTGACGCAGCATCTGTCGACGACCATCGAGAGGATCGAAGAAGATCGGCGCACGCATGACGATACGCGCCAGCAGCAACTGGAGTACTGGACCACCATGCTCCGGGAAGACATCGGAGCTGCTCAACGGGCTCAGCAGCGGCAGCTGCGCGACGTACTCGACGAGTTCGCAAACCGGCTCGAGGTCTGGCAGGGTAGCTTCCAGCAGCTGGCCACGGTGGGCGAGCAGCAGGCCCAGGCCCTGTCACTGCATAGCGATCATCTCCTGCGGATCGTCGGCCAGGAAGAAAACCTGGCCCACCTGCAACATGTTCTCCACGAGAACCTCGACACGCTGCGAGAGACTGGCAAGTTCGAGGAGTCGATTCACAGCCTGAATGCTGCGATTCATCTGCTGACTGCCCGCGTGCATTCGCGTGCTGCGTGATTCTGCGTCAGAAGCCCATCCATCGGGATGATCACCCATCCCTTCAGCGAGCCATTGTGACGTGAGTCGACGAAAGTCTGGACAAGCTGTTTCGCTCTTTCCCTTTCTGGCCGTGCTGGTCAGTGCGATGGGGGCGCTGATTCTGTTGCTGCTGGTGACGACCCGCAAGCTGCACAATGACGCCGTGGCAAAAGCAAAGGCTGAGCAGGCCCAGCAGGCCGCGGAAGCCGCTCAGAATCTCGTTCCGTTACCGATTCCCGAGGACGATCCCGCTTTCGCGACCGACGCCGCTGAGTTTGTGGTGACCGTTCAGTCACCCGCAAAACAGCTCCTGCCCCCCGCGCCGCCCCCCGTGCCTGATCAGACCCTCGAACGCGAGGCCCTCCGCCGACAGTGGGAGGATAAGCTGGCCGAACTGCGAGAGAAATGGGACCGGCTGCAGAAGCGGCTGAAGCAGGGGCAGGTTTTGCTCACGACTCAAGCGCAGGAGGAAGAAGGGCTGGCCGTCGAACTCTCGGATTTGCAGGCGAGAATCAATCAACTTCTGGCCGAGAAGAGCGACATCAGTGAAAAGGTCGAAACCGCGAAGTCGACCGAGCTGACACTCTCTCAACAGCTGGCCATCCTGCAGGCCGAACTGGACAAGCTCAAGGCCGAGAAGAAGGACCAAGCGAACAAGTTCCAGTTGGTGCCTTACGCCGGGACCTCACCGACGCGCCGTCGCCCAATCGTGATCGAATGTGACGCGAAAGCCATTCGATTCCCATCAGAAGAGATCTCGCTTTCCGCGCGTGATATTTCGGGTTTCAATGCGGAGTACAACCCGGTGCGGGCGGGGACCGATGCTCTGCTGAAGTATTGGGATGAACAGCGCATGGCTGAAAAATCGGCGGCGTCTGGACTCCAGCCTGAGCCGTATCTGCTGTTTGTCATTCGTCCCGGAGGAACGGTTTCCTACTACGTAGCGAGACGCATGCTGGAAGGATTGGCGACCGAGTCGGGTTATGAGCTGGTTTCCGAGTCACAGGAACTGATCTGGCCGATCACTACGCCAGACGCCAAGGCCGAATGCCAGACGGCGATCAACGAGGTTCTGGCCGTCCGCAATCGCGTGGCCGCTTCGATGCCCGATGGTCGTCTTCCGGTGACTCAGGAGCTGCAGTTTGAGGGGCCCAACGGGGAGTTCATGCTCGAAGAGGTTCAGAAGCTCAGAAACCCCACTCAGAAGCTGGTTTTTGGGTCTCAGCGTGTGACCCGTCGCGAGCGCCCACGTACGAACGGATCGGTCTACAAGCCTCCGTCGGCTCCCGATCAAGGTGGATTTGTCGGACCGCGGCTGGATGACCTGCGCGATGAGCTGGGACGGATGCCGCCAGGGCGTCGGCCAGAACGCGAGGCGCAAGCCGCCCAGCGTGGCCACTCACAGGCAGAGGGGCCTCGTGGAGTTGCTCCGGGGCGGGTCTTTCCAGAGGAACCACCGCCGCGAATCGCCCAAAGAGGAAAGGGAGCGGATGGCTCCAGCCAGAGTCAGGGATCGGGGGGCAACGGCGCCAGTGGATCAGAGGGCGCCGGGCCGGAAGAGGTGGCACTTTCCGATCAGGGGAAAGCGCTGGCTGATGCGAAGTCGAGCGGGGAACCGGGCACAATTGCGACCGGCAAACCAGCGCGCAAGTTGAAACCGAGTTGGGAAACGACCTCTCCCGATGAACTGCCCGGCACTGAGGAGAGTGAACTGCTGACACCGGAGGAACTGGCCCGAAAGGGCGGCGTTCCTCGGAAGACCCGACAAGAGTTGGGAAGCTATGAGGCTGAGGCTGGTG
>CANJZR010000159.1 GCA_947479075.1 Planctomycetaceae bacterium | reverse complement strand
GGTCTGCTGCTGGGCGTGTTCGAACACGGCATGTCGTTCCCCGAGGCTGCCAAGGTCTTCACGACACTCACGATTGGGGATGGACTGGTCGCTCAGCTTCCTGCGTTCTTGGTTGCACTGGCGGCGGGATTGATCGTGACTCGCAGTTCGGTCGACAGCGACCTGCCACAAGAGACCATCACACAGATCTTCCAGCACTCCCGCGTGCTCTACATTACAGCGGTCGCATTGTCAGTTCTGGCCTTCACCGGTTTGCCCATGCTGCCGATGCTGACCTTCGCTATCGGGTGTGCCTGTCTCGGCTGGCTGATCGATGAGAATCCGGTCGCAGCCCGCAACGCACACCCATCAACTGGTTCGTCATCGCGGTCTTCCGTCCCACTGAATGTCCAGGTCTCCACAACTCCCGCCGCTCCGGCTGCGGCGAACGATCCCAAGACTCAACTCCACGTCGAACCCCTGCAACTCGATCTCGGTGTTGGACTCGTTCGACTGGCCGATGCGGAAGTGGGCGGCGATCTGCTGGTCCGCGTCACGCAGCTGCGGATGCGAGTGGCTGAACAGCTGGGCTTCATCCTGCCGAAGGTTCGGATCCAGGACAATCTGCACCTCGAACCGTTTCTCTACGAGATCCGTCTGCGAGAGGCCTGCGTCGCTCGGGGCGATATCGATCCTGATGCTCTGATGGCGGTCGAGACGATCGATTCGATCGGAGCCCTCGAAGGCGAGCCCACCGCCGAACCGCTCAGCGGTCGCCGAGCCTGGTGGATCACCAAGGAAGAAGCGGGGCAGGCCAAGTCGCTCGGTTTCCAACTGATCGAACCCCAACAAGTCATCGCCAATCATCTGGCCGCCGTAGTGCATCGCCACTCGGAAGAGCTGCTGACCCGGCAACAGGTTCACGCTCTGGTCGAGAATCTGGCCAACCGATCGCCTCAGCTGGTCACGGAAGTGTTGCCGCTGGTCTCGATCGCCCGCATGCACCGTGTACTCGCCATGCTGCTGCGGGAGCAGGTCCCGATTCGCGACCTCGAAACCATCATGGAAGCTCTCGGTGACCACGCCGACAGCTGCCGCGATGTCAACGATCTGGTTGAGCAGGTCCGTCGATCACTCGCCCGCACCATCTGCCAACAGTTCCGCACCAGCGATGGACGCCTGGTTGCCCTCAAGCTCTCGCGGGATCTGGATGAAGAACTCTCTTCACTGGTCCGGATTGCAGCTGCTGATCCTCTGGGAGCCTGGCCAATGCGTCAGCGACAGACCGCGACGGATGCAGTGGAAGCAGCTGTCAGCCGTCTGCGAGAGCGAGGCCTTCCGGGCGTGATCGTCTGCCGGGCCGAACTGCGACCGATCATCAAACAACTCACCCAATACACGACTCCCCATCTGGCCGTCCTGAGTCAGGCCGAAGTGACCCGCGATACCGAACTCGTGATCGCAGGTCAGGTGGAGTTCCACACGACGACTCAGGAAACCGTGGGAATCTGAGGTTTCAAAACACACCTCGTGAGGTGTGTCCGTTGACCACCGCAGATTCCCGTTCCCCACACCCCTTCGTCACATCACATCGAAGACCGCTGCAGAGTGTCCCGAACATCGAACAATGAGCGTTTGTAAAAATGCGACGGTTGCATCGATTCTCGGAATTCTAACGAAGTCCCGATCCCGAAGTGTCGAAATAACAGAGAGCCGGTAATCCGTCATCGAGTCGTTTCAAAGGTCAACAGACCTGAGTCAACTCGTCGGAATACCGAGGCAAAACCAGACAAGACGTCTGGTCTGAGCGACTATGGAGAAGTTCATGAGCACCAAGGCCACCGCTGAAGACATCCAGCAGTACTGGCTCGACTACCGGGCGCAGCCCACGGAAGAGCTGCGGAATCGTCTCATCGAGAACTATTTCCAACTCGTGAAGTTCAACGCCGAACGAGTCTGGCAAAAGCTTCCCGATGGAGTCGATCTGAACGATCTGATTTCCGCAGGCGTCTTCGGTCTGATGGATGCAATCGATGCATTCGACCTCGACCGCGGTGTGAAGTTCGAGACCTACTGCGTTCCACGTATTCGTGGAGCCATGCTCGACGAACTCCGCACGATGGACTGGGTTCCACGTCTGGTGCGCAGCAAGGCCAGCAAGCTGGAAGCGGCCCGCAAGGAAATCGAAGCTCAGACGGGCCGTCAGCCCACCGACATTGAGCTGGCTGGCAAGCTCCAGATTACTCTGGAAGAGTTCGACAAGATGAAGTCGGAGGCCAGTGCCGTCTCCCTCGTCAGTCTGAACAAGAAGTGGTACGAAACCGACAGCTACAAAGACGTCCGTGAAATCGACGTCATTGAGGACTCGAAGGGCGAAGACCCCACGACCGGCATCCAGAAGAAGGATGTCATGAAGCTCGTGACCAAGGGCCTCAACCGCAACGAGCGTCTGATCATCATCCTCTACTACTACGAGGAACTCACGATGAAGGACATTGGCCAGACCCTCGGTCTGTCCGAGTCCCGCGTCAGCCAGATGCACAGCAGCATCGTCGCCCGCCTGAAAGATCAGCTCGGTCGCCGTCGCCCCGAGTTCGACTAACGCCGGTGTGGTGTCCCACCAGACACCAGCAACCATCCAACACAAAGCCCCGCTGCATCAGCTCAGAATGCCGCGGGGCTGTGTTGTTTTCCGGGGGTGTCGTTGCGAAGTGGTTCAGAGGAGGGAACCACGAAATACACCAAAGACACGAAAAGGAAGGCACCTCTTAGATCCAGGTTTTGCCTGTGTTGTGAGTTAAGGATAGACAGCAATGTTATCGTGAGACTGGCAGTAGGACAGACATTCCTGTCTGTCCATGACAGGGAGTGAAGCCCACCCAGCTTCCGTGTTTACAGGTCCTGCTGTGAATTGGAGCTGTCAGGCTTGGTCAGTGGACCGATCCAGAGCTTCACCAGGATACAGCCCAGCACCCAGAACATGACATGATTCCTTCAGCCCGGCCTGTATGACAAATCACGGGCCAGTGAATTCCAAGAGCTAGATCGCCAGCGTTGTTCCCTCAAACCTAGCTTCCCGACTTACACCTGCCAGATATTTTTCGTGTATTTCGTGTGTTTCGTGGTTCAAACTCTGCCCACAAAATCCCTTACCCACCGATTGACCGGGACTGATCGAGGCGAGTGGGCTCGCTGGGCCGGGTCTCCAGCTGCCAGGTCGAGTCCTCTTCCTCACCCGCCAGGACAGGAGCACATTGAGTCCCGTCGTGCAGGGTATAACACTGATCTTCTTCCAGCAGGAAGAACTGCCGGAACCAGACCATGTTCGCGACACGTTCGGTCGGCTGGTACAGACGGACCTCGACGCCCGACTCGAACCAGTCGAACAACATGCCGAAGAAGCCACTGGGGACATACTTCACGAACTGCATGTTGATCCCGATGGACTGCTGACCGTCGCCACGAATCATCGAGATCAGCGTGTCCCGGATCAGCGACAGGTCCGCTCCGTCCCAGATCTCCATCTGCCCAATGTCGAGGATTACAGCCTTGTCATCCTGGCGAAGCGTCAGACCGTGAATGTATTTGCGTTCGGCCATGAATCGGTAGCCTGATGTGAGTGGGCGGTTTCCCGGTCTGCTCCGGGATTTCCGTACAAGCCCTTAACGCATGTGCCGCGCCAAGTTTCTTGAACACCCTTCCATATTGATCGCAAGACAAGAATCAGCCTTGTGATAGGTCAATTCAGCCCCACTGAACTGGTAGAAGCTGGATGTTGCCCATTCTCAACACACCACCGATGATGTTGCTGAATGGCATCGCGGTCTGTCTCCGTTTTTCTTCGCTCAGGATGTGAACCGTCCCCCACTGCGACGGCTCACACCCTTCAGCCAGCCGTCCTCGCCCCCTAGAATTCAACCTTCTCCGAACGCAGCCCTCTGTTTACAGACGCCCATGAAAACTGACGAACTCCGCGAAAAGTACCTCTCGTTCTTCGAGTCCAAGGGCTGCGTCCGGCGACCGAGCGATGTGCTGGTTCCCCGTTCTGACAAGACGGTGCTGTTCACCCCTGCCGGGATGAATCAGTTCAAGAACCAGTTCCTCGGCATCGGCCCGATCGATTTCACCCGCGCGACGACCTGTCAGAAGTGCATCCGCACCGGCGACATCGGCAACGTCGGGGTCACGACCCGCCATCACACGTTCTTCGAGATGCTGGGCAACTTCTCGTTCGGCGACTACTTCAAGAAGGAAGCCATCCACTGGGCCTGGGAGTTCCTGACCGCGAAGAACTGGCTCGGACTGGATAAGGATCGCCTGACCGTCACGGTCTACCTCGACGACGACGAGGCGTTCAACATCTGGCAGAACGAAATCGGCCTCGACCCGAGCCGGATCTCCCGCCTTGATGAAGCCGAGAACTTCTGGCCCGCCTCTGCTCCCTCGCAAGGCCCCGATGGCGTCTGCGGTCCTTGTAGTGAAATTTACTACCTCGTCCCCGGGGCGAAAGAACCAGTCGAGATCTGGAACCTCGTCTTCACGCAGTTCAACCGCGTCGGAGCTCCACCGAACAACCTGCACCCGCTCCCCAAGAAGAACATCGATACGGGAATGGGTCTCGAGCGCACGGCCAGCGTGCTGCAGGGCGTTCTCAGCAACTTCGAGATCGACTCGCTCAAGCCACTGTGTATCGCAGCTGGAGATGCTGTCGGTGTGAAGTATGAGTATGCAGGCAAAACCGGCCGCCCGATGCGCCGCATCGCCGACCACATCCGGGCCTGCACGTTCGCCATTCACGAAGGCGTCGCCCCCGGCGCCAACGGGGCGGAGTACATCATCCGCCTGCTCCTCCGCCGGGCTCTGCTCGAAGGCTATCTGCTCGGCAAGCAGGAACCCTTCCTGCACAAGCTGGTGCCAGATGTCATCCAGGCGATGAAGATCCCTTACCCCGAACTCGCCGAGACGGAACTCAGCGTCGTCAACACGATCCGCGACGAGGAGTCGACCTTCCTCGCCACGATCGAACGCGGCCTGTCGAAGTTCGATAAGCTCGTTGAGAAGGTCCGTAAGGATGGCAGCTCGGTCCTGCCCGGTGAAGCAGTCTTTGACCTGCACCAGACCGACGGCTTTGTGTTTGACCTGACCTCCGCTATCGCCGCTGATCGTGGTCTGACGGTCGATGCGAAGGGCTTCTCGGAAGCCGAAGAAGAGCACAAGAAGAAGAGCGGCCAGGGTTCGTGGGGCGTCATGTCAGCGGGCCCGCTCGACAAGATTCAGCAGGAAGCGGGCGACACCAAGTTCCTGGCCTACGAATCGACCGAGTCGCCCGCCAAGATCGTCGGGATTCTGGTTCAGCGTCCCGGCGCGACGGAAATGGAGCGAGTCGATACCCTCACCGACATCGATGTTCCCGCTGAGGTCGTCCTTGACCAGTCCCCGTTCTATGGGGAATCAGGTGGCCAGGTCGGTGATGTCGGCACGCTGATCGGGCTGGGTCACTTTGAAGTGACCGACACGATCAAGCACAGTGGTCTGCTCGTGCACCGTGGCGTCTTGAAGTCAGGGACTCTCCACGTCGGCGAGAAGATCCAAGCTGTCGTTGACGCTGATCGCCGGGCCGGGATTCGCCGGGCTCACTCTGCCACGCACATCCTGCATTACGCTCTGCATCGCGTCATCGGCCACCACGCCACCCAGCGCGGATCCAAAGTCGACAACGATCAGTTGCGGTTCGACTTCTCGCATGGAGCAGCGATGTCCGCTGATGAACTCCAGCAGGTCGAAAAGATCATCAACGAGTGCATCGTCGAGTCGGCCCCGGTCTCGATCAACTACATGAAGATCGAAGAGGCCAAGGCCGCCGGAGCGATGGCTCTGTTCGGTGAAAAGTACCCCGACATCGTCCGCATGGTCTCGATGGGCGAGTTCAGCAAGGAACTCTGCGGCGGAACACACCTCACCAGCACTGGCCAGGTCGGTCTGTGTCGCGTCATCTCCGAAGAACCGATCGCCGCGGGTATCCGTCGCATCACAGCTGTGACCGGCGACCGTGCGATCGCCAGCGTGCATGAGCAGGAGGCGATCCTCAAGCAACTCGGCGCCTCCCTCAAGGTCCCGGCCCGTGACCTGCCCGCCCGTGTGACTGCTCTGCAGGACGAGATTCGCGCCCTGAAGCAGGACCTCGCCGTTCTCAGCAAGGCCTCGATCGCTCACGCCGCCGTGAAGCTGCTGGCTGATGCCGTGACCGTCGGCACGACCAAGCTGATTTGCCAGAAGCTGGAGAAGGTCGACCGAGATCAGCTGCGGATGTACGCCAACGAACTCGTCTCCACCGGTGGGTCTGTGGCCCTGATCCTCGGCGCGGTGATCGATGACAAGGTTGCCTTCATCGCCGCAGTGAGTAAAGACCTGATCAAGAAGGCCAAGGCAGGCGACTGCGTCAAAGCCGCCGCAGCTGTGGCCGGCGGCGGCGGAGGCGGCAAGCCCGACATGGCCGAAGCCGGTGGCCGCATGCCCGAGAAGCTCGACGAAGCCCTCGCCGCCGGCCGAGCCTACCTCGCCGGAGCGCTGGGGTAAGGCAATAGCCAACTCACCGGGAGGGCGAATCTCCCGCTGAGCCGTGATCGCCATCCAATTCCCGGTGGGTGGCAGGGTCAGCAGCGCAGCGAATGGCCCTGACAGTGACCAGCGTGACACGCCCGCACTTCCGGGCCTTCGCCAAGCCTCAGACCCGGCCACCCCGCCGTCATGGTCACGCTTACCAAGCTGTGGCGTCACGCTCGGCCACGGCGATGGCGGGGGCAATATCTGGCATTATTCTCGAATCACGCTTAATCATCTCAATCCAGTCTTGCTGGCACTGTCTGACGTATTCGGGAGTGATGAATCTTGGCGCCGTTTTACGGCAATTGCTCCCTTCGAGAAACTCGATCTGTTGAATGTCATCGATCATCCAACGATGAGTGTCAGCAGATGATCGACGGAGTACTCCGCTCACACAAACATGCTTGATTTCCCAGACCTGCGTTCCGTACATCACTGGGTAGGCTGCGTACATAGCCCTCATCAGTCCTGGAAAGCGTAGAACAATCCCATCACGATAAGATCGCAATGCTTGCTGGTCGGACCATGATCCCTGAGGTTCATCGTAGATCACAAATCGAAAGCCGATACTTCCAATCCGTCCGGATAAACACACTGATTCGCCCACCCAATCCCGGGGATTCAAGAGAACTATCGAAGGTGAGGTCATGTTTTGAACTCCAACGATTGTCATCCAATATCAGTCCAGCCAGTATACGGATTCGCCAGCCCCTTGGTCATGAAACTCGCAGGGTGGCCCCGGTTGGCTGCTTTGAACCTACTGGGGCGGCGCAGCCGGAAGAGGTCATTGCATCCAGGCTCACCTGCGAGGTAGCCTCTTGTACGTTGCACACGGGTAGGCCCCAAAGCCGGCCAACCCGTGCCACCCTGCGTCTGGGCTACCTATCTCATGTATGCCTGAGGCACCCGGGCCACACAACAGGATTTAGGGGCTTGGTTCAGATTCGGGCAATGGCCTCATCACAACTCTTAAATCAGAATTGATCTTGAAATCACCTGTTGCCTTCAGTCGCAAGCGAATCGGCTCGTATCCTTTTTTTGTAAACACAATGTAAACCCCTTGTGCGTCAAGGTCTGTGTATGTCGTATGGGCATAACGTACCGTCTCGTAAAACAGCCCTGACTCGTGTGTTTTCGTTTCAAAGAATGACATTTTCTTGGGGAGGGGGGAATATGAAAGGCAAACTCCTTCCAATGGGGTCCCATCCGTGTCTACGATAATCCCCGACGTAAAGATCTCTAACGGGCCAATTTGAGAAATCACAAACAAAGCTGACACGATAACTGATATCACTAAACTCGGGGTGATTACTCTCGACGCAATAACTCGACATACCATCTGGAACTGGCGCCAACGCCAAGAAGAATCATTCATATTAGGCCCCATGTAACCCCACCCCGCGGAATGGCCCAGGTTGCTTGCAACCTTTGGGG
>CANJZR010000158.1 GCA_947479075.1 Planctomycetaceae bacterium | reverse complement strand
CTATGCTGCGGTGAATGTGTTCCTGAGCCTTGTACACACCGCCCGTCAAGCCACGAAAGGGGGGAGCGTCCGAAGTCACTGAGTGAACCGCAAGGACACAGGTGCCGAAGACGAGCTCCCTGATTGGGACTAAGTCGTAACAAGGTAGCCGTAGGGGAACCTGCGGCTGGATCACCTCCTTTCTAAGGAATGTGGAATCGTAAGGTTCCACCACCAGGATCTCTGAACTCTCGCGAGAACAGAGGGAATGGATGGGAGTCGCAAGACTCCGCAATGGTCCGCCGAATCGAGCACAGTCGCAAGACTGGAGGAGAGGAAGCATACGTTGGTGCACTTCCTGGTAAGGCTTAACCGCCGAACCGGATTTTCAACCAGCGGCCAAGTAGTATGAAGCACAGCCAGCTAAGCGGTCAGAATCGCATCTGCGACCTGGCCCACGCTGGATCCCAAATTGATCGTGTGTGTCACCAACCTGTTTATACAAAGCACCCCGGTGAAGAGAAATCTTCATCGGGGTGTTTGTGTTTGTACATACGTGTTTTTGGCGTGCGGATTCCACGCTGAGATGCCCATGGCGCTGTCTTGAGCGACCTGATGTGTCAGCTCGGGCCTGCGACGTTGAGTATTTTGAAGTGACCAGTGCACCATCGCGAGGCTGCACTTTCAATCAGCCCCATGGGCCAGCCCGTGCAAGGTACACAGAATCGAGTGTTCATCTCGCGATTTCTGACTGTTCTCCTTCGCGTGTGATGTTTTTCTTGACCGCTGAGGCTGCCGAGGATCGCGGAGAAATCAGACGATCGAAGCAGGCGGTTGGTCCCCGACTACTAATTATCAGCAGATTGTTGTTGGCCGGTCAGGTCACTGAGGCTCCCGGTGAGACAGGCATCTGACTGCAGTGAATCGATTTCTGCTGTCTGAATGACGCTTATACCTCGATCGACCCTCGATTTTTCTAAACAGCGAGCTCATCGCCGCTGGAATCGCGTCCCGTTTTTTGAAGTGGAGAATAAATGGGAACCACGAAAGACACGAAATACACGAAAATGAATGAGCCACAGCAGGGGCCCAGGTGCACGCGCAGCTCGTGATCTCATTTCATCACAAGAAATTCCAGCTTCCTCACCCACTCAACCCGCCCGGCGCGCCACCATTCCGGGGCTGCTTTACCCTGTTCAACGCTGTTTTACCGACCTGGCTTCCCGCTCCTCACACACAATCACTCCTCATCACGACCACTCGCTCATCAACTCCTCAACGAATCCTGTATGTCCTCAGACTTTTTTTCGTGTATTTCGTGTGTTTCGTGGTCCACCTCCCTCTCCTCGCAGATCTCACCTGCGCAAAGAAGTGATGTACTCTTCACTCACATCGGCATCGATTTGCACATCGCGGTGACCTCCATAGAGTCGGTCCTCGCGGTCTTTGCGTGGCCCGGAGATCCAGAACTCTTCCAGAGTCTCGACATCGAAGTCGTTGGCTTTGAAACCAATGCCTTTCAGACTCTGAAACTTACGGCCTCGGTAGTAGATCGTTTTGCCGGATTGCGAAAAGTAGACACGCCCAATTCGAGCCTCTCCGACCAGGCCCTGTGATTTGTCCTCGACATCCATGATGCGGGACCGCGACAGACGGAACTGTGGGGGCAGCGGTTCATACGGATTGGCAGTTTGCATGTTGATCTCCAGTGCCTCATGCGTGAGGAGGGGCTGAAATGAAGACGCAACCACCGGATCTGGACACCGAAATCACTGCCGAGAGTTCGGGTATGGAGTCAGAGTTTGCAGCAGGAAAGTGAGATAACGAATGTGAGCTCTCTGTGACGACCTCATTGAGATGCTCGAGTTGCAACCTGTTCCAGCTCAGCCGCCACTGACGGCGGGGAAGCAGGCGAGTTCGCATCCGTCTATCAATGTGAAATGCTCGGACGCATAGTTCCCATCCACCGCCATCAGCAGGCTGGGCATGATCGAGGCCAGTTCGGGGAGCTCCGCCAGCAACAGTTGCCTGGCCTCCTGCACCGTGCACTCGTTAGGGGCGTTTATTGTCAGCGAGCCGGTGCCCGCCAGATCCCGGGCTCGAGCAAAAAGTTTGACGTGAATCTGCATGGTAAACACAAACCGAGTCTGTCTGGATCGCGTCTTGAATGACGTTGTACAGCTAACTCTAGTGAGCGATCAGCTGCTCGGCGAGTGACAGAGACTGTCTGGTGGTGATGAGACTTAAGTGTCAATGGGAAAATGTCTTACGGATTTGTGTCCAGTGGGTGAGTGGGGGTCAGCCGAGCCGTGTTAGGGGTGACTTGATGCCAGCGGCGATCGGGCTTGCGGCGCTACAGTCGGCACAACCGGTCGGGTCAACGTGACTCGATCTGTCTTCGCTCAAATCTCAGTCTTCGTAGACGGAAAAGTCTGCCAACTCGCCGAATTTAGGTGTGTCAGACAGCTGCCTCAGAGGATGAAATCCAACGGACGCAGGACACCAGGAATTCTCTCGCCCGCACATCGCAGGGTGAGTTCACAAACATTCGATTGCCACATCAGAAAAGGGAGTGCCAGCCATGCTCGTTCTGTCCAGACACCGCGATGAAAGCATCATGATCGGTGACAACATTGTGATCACCATCGTCGATATTCGTGGCGATAAAGTGCGTATCGGAATCCAGGCTCCGACGAACGTGCCGGTCCACCGCGAAGAGATTTATGAAGCCATTAAGCGGGAAGCCTCTGTTGCCACCAAGGGTGCCGTCTGATTCGCCTGGTTGCAGAGAGAGAAATTATCGATCAGCCGGTGGATGTGGATGATGCGGCTCCATCCACCGGAGCAAAGAGGACTCCGCACGCGACCGGGAACGCGTGCGGAGTCGGTGTCATCGAGAGGATTTACTCCTCGACTTCGACATCGCTTTCGATGCGAGCCGCATCTTCCTGCTGACCATTCGGAGTCGGCTCCGGCCCCTTCTGTTCAGGCTGATACGTCGTCGAATCGACGTGGCCCAACGGGACTGGCGACACAAATTCCGATGGTTCGGTCCCGACATCAACATCGTGACCGTAGGCTCTCTGACCATGCAGGCGAGAGGCGTCCTTGTAGGCGTCGGTGGTCCAGGCCCCTTCCGAAATTCGGATGTTGTTATAGGCCAGGATCGTTCCCTTCCGATAGTACAGGTTCGTGATCGCCTTGTTGTAGTCGACCAGGCTCAGGTAGTAGGCCTGCTGAGCTTCGGCCCGACGAACCTGAGCACGCAGGAACACGTCGAGCAGAATGTCACGCTCGCGGAAGCTGGGTTCGAGGAACTTCACGTTCTCTTCGGCGGCCAGGAAGCGATTCAAGTTGGTCTTGGCCAGACTGTAGGCCCGGGACAATTCCTGAAACGCCACGGCCATTTCCTGGGCCACTTCTTGTTCTGAGACTTCCAGGGCTTTATAGGCCTTGGTCAATCGCAGTTCATAGTTTTGCACCTGGGCGTGAGCGGCACGCAGACCGACGGGCATGTTCATGATCACGCCAGCGTTCCATCCGTCGGCGCTGCCGTTGGTGAGCCCCTGGTAGAACGAAGGTCCTCCGTTAACGGCCAGTTGATCGCCGAGCGAGTTGACCTGATAGTTCGCCACGGCATCCAGGCGAGGACGGGTCAAGCTGCGGGCGGCATTCAGCTGGAGATCCAGGCTGCGGATATTCCACTTCTGCTTGCGAAGTTCGACACGTTGTGTGAGTGCTTCGCCGATGGAATAGTGCCAGTCGGGAATAAACTGAGCGGTTGTTGGTTCTTCTGCAGGACGCAGGACTGTGTTGTCATTGACCGGCATGCCGATCAGACGACGTAGAGCGGTTTCAGCGGTGAAGATCCCTGACCGGCTGTTCTCGACAGCTGCTCTGGCCGCGAAGAGTTGGTCCTTGGCCTGAGCGGCATCCGCACGGGACAGGGCACCTTCCCGCAGTTGTGTGTCAGCGATTCGCCAGGTGGCCAGCGAACCTTCGTAGGCTTCCTTGGCCGTGTCGAAGAGGCGGTAGGAAAGATACAGAGTCCAGTAGGCGTCCTCGATGTCCTTGTTCAGGTTGCGGAGAGCGTTCTCGTATTCACAGAGGACGAGGTCGTTGTTGATGCGGGCGATAACCACCCCTTGAGACACCCCGGTGATTCCGCCGAAACTGCGAGTGATCGGCCCGGCGATGCGGGTGAACTCGGTTCCTGATCCCGCAAGCAATGGCAACTGGTAGCCTAAGTTCACATTGCCAGTGTATGCACTGGGGGTAAGCGTTCCGGGAGCATTCGAGTTCAGGTAGTTCACGGTATGGGAGAGGTCGATCTGTCCCCCGTTCGCAAACGTCTTGTTCAACTCGACATTGAACGCACCGTTGTCGGTCAACAAATTGGGCGTCGTGAAGTTGTTGACGGGATTGGTGTTTCTTCCTGTTGACAACGAGGCGTTGAAGTAGGCGTCGAAGTCAGCCAATGCGGCTTCCACACCTCGGCCACCGAACAGAACACCAGTTTCCTGAATCGCGGAGTCGTAGATCGAGTAGACTCGATCGGCGGACATCAGCAGGGCGTTTCCCGCCGTGAGAAACTGTCCTCCCGATCGCACGACTTCGCTGTTGGCCATACCAATGTGAACCGCTTCCACCAGGTGGATTTCGCGGATCTCACAGTGCTCTTTCGAGTCGAGCGTGTGTGGCGGTAGCGAATCACGAATGGTGTCAGGTGTCTCGGTGACGACATCCGGGTACTCAATCGCAGTTGCGTGAGTCCGGTAATAGTCGGGGTCAGGGTCACCAAGGAAGCTGACATCTTTGTGCGTATTTCGACAACCCCACGCAAGCAGGGCCGCGAGAGCAGCTGCCGTCCATGGCTTTGATCGCATCCAGTTTCTCTTCCGCATGAGCGGACACTCCTTTTTAGCGGCGCACTCCTTGCTGTCGCTGCTAGAGTTATCGTCGGCTCAATCGGGTGCGGATGATCGATTCCCCATTCGCTAATGATCGATGCAGGGGACACACGAGGTCTGGGCGAATCGGTTTACCTAACAGGAATTACTGCTACTAGTGTCATTGCTGTTGTGAGATGTCGGGAGTGATGGTGTATTGGAGTGTGGTGTATGGTTACTGATGGAGAATGGACCACCGACTTTGATGTTCCGAGTCAGAGCAATGGCAGTTAACGCCGACGATCGATGACGGGCCGGACATTTCCAGTGAGGCTCTCGGCCTGGCCGTTCAAGCGAGATCGCGTGAGATCAAACGTGCACCGGGGATCCGTGTGGCTTGGTTATTACCAGTGTTCTTGCCACTCTGCCTGGAATTGGAGACCGTGGTAAGTCCCGATCGTCGGTGCATAGAAGGATCTGGGAGCGAGCACATCGTCGCATCGAGTTGTATTAAAAACTCTTCTTGTGTGAGAGCGTTCTTGCCATGAATTGGCGAGAGTGGATTGCGAACTGAAGTCGCTTCAATTTCAGGTAGACTTGAGCAGCCTGATCAATACTAAATGCCATCGTATCAAATGAAGAAGGCCAGCTGATCCACAAGGAATCAGCTGGCCTCGAATGTCACTTAGTCACAAGCCACCGAGGTGGCTGGCGAACTAGTTGCAAGCACCGCAAGGAGCTGCACAGGTAGGAGCAGCGTTTCCGCAGCCATTTCCGCAGCCAGCAGGAGCTGCACAGCTTGGGTCAGCTGCACCGCAACCAGCAGGAGCTGCACAAGAAGGAGCACAGCAGCTAGGAGCACCGCAGCAGCTGTGCTTGTGGCAGCGAATCTTCGGCAGACGGCACTTCTTCAGCAGGTGGCCGAAGCTGTGGCACTTCTTGGTGCCGCAGCATGAAGGAGCACAGCAGTCAGCAGGAGCTGGTGCACAGCAAGCAGCGGCTGGAGCACAGCAGCTAGGAGCAGCTGCACCGCAGCCAGCAGGAGCTGCACAGGTAGGAGCAGCGTTTCCGCAGCCATTTCCACAGCCAGCAGGAGCTGCACAGGTAGGAGCAGCGTTTCCACAGCCATTTCCGCATCCAGCAGGAGCGGCACAGCTTGGATCACAAGGAGCTGCACAGGAAGGTGCCGAGTCACAACAGGTGTGACGGTGAAGCTTGAACAAGCCTGCGTTAGCAATGCTTGAGCCAGCAACAACCAACAGAGCAGCGGTCAGAGTCGTCCACTTCATCTTGAAATCTCCAAAGTTCCCGGGGTTACGAGGTGAGTACCGCCGAGGTTGAGTCGTCACTGACTTCCTCGCGTCGGCCCCACTCGCTACGACAGTGTGTGGTGGGTCCACCTACACACTTTTTCGACCACTTGCCGGTGACTCCTCACTGCACTGGGTGGTTTCTCGGAGGTTTCGTCCTCCCGCTGATTCAACGCAACGATTCAGTGAAGTGTGAGGGTTGTAAGAGTCATATTGACGGTTTCTGTCATATGGGTTGATCGGAAGATATGGGGGCTGAATACCGCGTTTTTTTGGCGATGATTGTGGCGTAAGTTGTTTTGTGGTTGTGTCTTGCGTTTTCGATGTGTGGTTCTGCGGTCGACAGGTGAGAAACTGGGCGTGATTCTGTCGACAGCTTTTCCACATCCGCCAAAGTTCACTTCTCAGGCGGCACCCGCTCAGGCCGCATCACAGGCTGGGATCAGCATGAGCTTTTCCTTCCCGCCAAATTCATTTTTCATTTACGTTTGACGACCGGGTCGCCCGCGATAGCATCAGGCCCACTGAGTGAGTGCTTTCTGGACGCGTCTTCCCCGACGCCGTCCGCCGTCCTTTCAACATCTCTGCACACCGGATTTCCCGCAGCTGACCACGACTTTGGTTGTGACTGCGGGGTGCTGGCCGGTCTGTTCCTATCGCAGTGCATCATTCCAGAACGTCATTACGACCTCTGGATGTGGGTGGTGCATTGCTACGTGGGAACGCCTGTCAGTCGAGACTATTAGGGTCTCGGTCTCCCGGAGGGTGTGCAACGAGGGTCGCAAGATGCAGCCCGAGAATCATGGTGGTGATTTTGTCCAACTCCAGCAATTTCTTGAACGATTGGAAGCCGAACTCGGTGCCCATAAGTATCAGAACTGGTTTACTCAGAAGACCCGCGTCAGTCTGGTAAAAAACGAACTGACGTTCGTCTGTGTCAGCTCCTATCTGGCTGGCTGGTTGCAGAAGCAATACAGCCCGCTCGTTCGACGTATTGTCAGCGAGCTGTGGGGCGGGCACGTGCGAGTGTTGTGGTCGCATGACGATCAGTTCACTCTCTCGCCAGCGACAGCACCCGCCCAGGCCGCAGCTCCTCGCTCGGTCGCACGGATGTCTCGTGAGGTGGAGGCTCCCGCGAAAACACCTGCTCCCGCAAATCCGCGGCGCGGTCGTGAGCTCTCAACATTTGTGCAAGGCCCCAGCAATGTGCTGGCCTGGAGCGGTGTCCAGCAGGTCCTGCGCGGGATTGGCCATTCTCTCTATCTCTATAGCGGGGTGGGCAACGGCAAATCCCATCTGCTCGAAGCGGTCTCGCAGCAGATCCGCCGGGACGATTCCCGCAAACAGGTGTTGTCGTTGTCGGCCGAGGCGTTTTCCAACTACTTCACCCAGGCCCTCGATTCGAGGACCATCGCCAGCTTCCGGCAGCGTTTCCGCAATGTGGACGTGCTGGTGATGGATGACATCGACTTCCTCGATGGCAAGAAGGGCATTCAGGAAGAGTTTCTGAACACTCTGCGACGGCTGGAGTCTCGCCAGGGAATCCTGATCGTTGCGGGGGACAGACATCCGAATCTGATGACCCGGACGAGTCCGGAAATTATTTCTCGTCTGACCTCGGGCCTGGTCTGTCGGATTGAGTCGCCCGATCGAGCAACTCGCCGTCAGATCCTGGAAGGCCTGCGATCGACGTTGGGTGTCGATATGGCCGACGACGTGCTCGACTTTGTGGCTGGCCGCTTCAAGGACAACGTTCGCGAACTGGAAGGGGCGATGAACACGCTGCAGAACTGGGGGATTGCCTCGGGGCGTCGCGTGACTCTTTCGGTGGCCCGAGAAGCGTTGGTCAATCTGGAACGGGACTGCATGCGCATCGTCCG
>CANJZR010000157.1 GCA_947479075.1 Planctomycetaceae bacterium | reverse complement strand
TGTCCCGTTCGCACCTCCAGAAATCGCAGCGTGCCGTCCTGCGAGATCACGCCCAGCCAGTCTTCATCCACTTCAAAGGCCGCCGATCCCGCCGGGAACGTCCGTTCCCACAGCGTCTTCGGACCCGACAGATCAACCATTCTAAGCATTAGCTCTTTCAGCGTAGGAACAGGAGTCGCTGTCGCTGCGGAGGAGGGCGATTTCGGATCCGCAACAACCGGAGCGGGAGCCACGGGATTCATGGCCACACCCGCGGCTGGCTGCCCCGATGCCACGAGTGCGTTTCGCCCCCATGTTCGGATCCAATCCTCTGCCGCATGTTCGGATTCATAACTCGCGACTGTTCGGCCATCGACCGGGCTCAACAGCTCGACGGTCCTGCTTCCATCTCGCAGCATCACCACGACGCTGTCATCTCCGAGAGTGCGAGCCCCCGAGGGCACGTCGTAACGCCGCCAAAGTTCCTGTCCCGTGGCTGTATCCAGGCACACCAGCATCCCCTGCTGCAGGAGGCACAACGTCCCGGCACTGACCGGCCCGACCCAGGCGGCACGATGACCGTGAGTGTCAAATGGCTCGGTCTCGCGTCGTACAAACCCCATGACCTGCGGAATCAGTCGAGACTCATAGGTGTATTCGTTGTCCTCGTTACCCAACGTGTCGATCGGAGACGGAGGTGCGTTCTTCTTGACGGCTGGCCACAGCACAACCTCCCGGATCTTGGAGGTCTTGGCCTCGCCTTTGGCATCGAGACTCGACAGGCAATACAACTCGCTACCGAACTGCACGACGACAAACTGGCCAAACGCCCATCCCGCTTTGATGGCGGGGTACTGTTGCCACAGATTCCGCCGGCCACCGGGGAGTGACAACGCCCACGATCGATGGACCTTCCCGAGTCCCGAGAACTGCAGCTGGCGGGTCGCGTACGTCAGATTCAGGTGGTCGAAGATTGAGCCACGTTCAGCTCGCACCGGAATCAGCTGCTGGTTCTCCGGGTCCCGGCTCGACTCGATTAGACTGACAATCGGCTCTCGCTCGGGCCAGGTCGTACGGCGGTCGCGGTCGATGCTCTTGAGCACCAGTGAGTTCTCTGGCAACTGCTTGACCAGTTCATCGGCGGTCTGATTTCCTCGCACCGCGACTGCCGCGAATTGACGTTTCAACTGCTCAATAAATCCGGCCGCGTTCCCCCACTCCCCGCGCGCCATGTGCAACTCCACCAGCCGCCATAGTGCTGCCGCAGCTGTCGTACGATCTTCGTGCGTGGACAGGTGTCGCAGGCTCAACTGCTGTCGGGCCAGCTCGCTGAGTGTCTTCCACTGCAGCGGTCGTTCCTTGGCGGGCGGCGGGAGAAAGCTCAGCTGTTCCAGTGGTTGTGTCAGTTCGTCGAGCACGGTGGAATCTCGTCCAGCCCATTCTCGATACGCCACATCCAGTTCCGTTCGCTGATCGGGCGGGGTTCGCTCCCAGAGTTCCTGCAGGGCTCCCCGCAGGGCTGCGTCGAGCCGTACAGTGCGGTCGACGGCGGCTTCTACCCCCAACTCAATCTTCCCCCAGCGGGCATGCGCCAGCTCGGTCTCCCAGTCGGCCGGTTGCAACTCCAGCAAACGCAGCACTTGTTTCAACGCCGAAAGATGCTGTCCCGTTCGCATCGCGTTCTGCAGGCTGCGAAATGTGATCTCGCGGATTTGTTCGGGAGTCATGGACCAGCTCGCTGCCCACTCGGAAATCGGCAGTGTCATTGGTTCGTCCGACTCCAGGGCCTTCGCCACTTCAGGCAGAGCCAGAGTGACACGAGCTGCCTGCTCGCTCGCCGGAGCTGACTTGATCCAGTCATCCAGAGCGGCCGCCCAAGGTTGTGACTGGCCCGCCTTCCACACGAATTCATTCGGGATACGACCAGAGGTCGGGCTCGCTGCCTCGGTATTTGCGGGACGTAACGCAATCCCGTCGACCCGCGTGACGAGGGAGTGACCGCTGAGGGGAAGACTGCGTGAGAGCGTCAGCTCCGCTTCCCCATGAATCTGGTGTAACGTTCCCGCCGCATAAAGCCTGGGCAGGTCAGCTGCAGCCGCCTGAGACACGGTCGCCATCCCGGTCTGGGGGCTCCAGTCGATCTGCTCTCCATTGACCAGTGTGAGCCGACAGACCGCTCCCAGCCAGGCCGAGGAGGTGACTTGCTCGGGCGTCAAAAACTCACGCTCGACGCTCCCGTCTTTCAATCGCAGTGATCGAGCAATCCCGGCCCCTTCGAGGACCACTCGCTCGTCGTCACCACCCACCACGGCCCGGGTTCCCGCAATCGGAATCTCCCATTTCAACTCTCCATTGGAGATGTCGAGGCAACGCAGCCGATTCGTCTCCGGCGATCCGTAGATCACATTCGTCCCCAACCGGACCAGCTGTGGCTGTTCCCACCCCGTCATCCAGGTCCAGCCCGACTTGTCGACCGGAGGCATGAGCAAACCCTGAGCGACGATGACGTCATCTCGACTGTGTCGGAAGCCCCACTGCAGCTGTCCGCGATACATGTCGAACGCCGCGATGCCACCGGCTCCCGTCGCACAGATGGCCACTCCGTCGTGCCAGATGATGGAGCACGCCTCTGACATTCGGCGTCGATCATCAGACAGATGAGGAACCTCACCCAGGGCGCTGGCGCCATCGACGATGCCCGTTGCGGCTTCCATGCGCAGGATCTTCAACTGCTCCAGATGCTGGATGACGGCATAGAGACTCTTGCCATGATTGACCGGCGGCCCGAGAAGGTAGGTGAACTGTGATTGGCCAGGTTCCCAGACCTCATGCGACTTCCATTGGACCGAGCCATCCGCGAGCGAGTACGCCACAAACGTCATCTCCGGAATCGGGGCGCGATCCGCTTCCGGGGGCAGGTTGTTGTTGGGTGCTGGCTGCGACTGTGGTTCCGGCTTCCCCGGGATCACCGGCGAATACTCGACCGTGTAGACCCGTTCTCCGTCGCTGGTGATCTGACCCAGAATTGAGTTTCGCAGGACGCGATGCCCCAATTGTGACCTCAGGGAGATGATCCGGTTGCCGTCAGCCTTGGTCTCTCCCATCTGGACAATGCCACTCACCGTGGGGTCAGCGATGGGGTTTCGCCACAGGACCTGTCCAGTCACTCGATCCACACAGATCAGTTCGGTCAGTGAACGCCAGACGATGTGCTGCTTGAGGATTAGCGGACGCATGGAGAGGGACGGATGGACCCCCTGTCGCGATAGGTTGTCGAGAACGGTTCCGAGCATGACCCGGACAGCCTCGGGGAGATCCGACGGAACGCTCCAGACGGTCTCTTCCCTTGCAGGAGGAGTCAGTGTTTGAGGTTGAACCTCGCCCGCTGGTAATGGTCCGACCGGTGTCGCACCAGCTGGGTTGGAGAACCGCGACACCAGTGCGTCCGCCTGTTCCGCAGCGCCAACTTCGACCAGAGCCTGCCGCCACAGGGCGAACATCAGCGGGCTCTGACTCGCTGCCTGGTGTGGATCGGGGCTGCGATAGATCCACCGGCTGGCCGCCTGGATGACGGCATCGTATCGACCGTGATCGTAGAACTGTGTCACCAGCGTCTCGACACACTCGCGGGCCGCCGGAGTAAACGGGTAGCGAGCGGAGATGGCTGCCACTTCCGGAAAATCAGCATCAGCCAGGGCGTCTTTCAGCTCGCCAGCTGCTTTCACTTCGGTCTGTCGCCGGAACTGTTCTCTGAGTTCTTCCGGACCGTTTCGCAGAATCCCCGCAGCCTCATCACGGACATCTCGCAGCGACGAGCCCACTTGAATGTTGTGTGGCTCGGGCAGGGCCAGCAACTCGGCCAGAATCTGCACGGCGTCGACGCTGCGACCCAGAGTGAAAGCAGTCTGCGCCCCGCGCAGTCTCGCTTCCATTTCTCGATCACGTAGAAACACGATCGATCGTGAGAAGCTTCCCTGCAGATCAGGATCACTTTCTTTCTGCGGTTTGGCTTCTGCGGGAGCCGCATTCGGCTGGGGGGGATCCTGCGAGTAAGCGGTAAAGGAGATTCCAGTGATCAGCAGCACCAGAATCAGCCACAACCCGCGTGGCCGACGTAATCGACCCGCGAAGAGCGAGGGATGCAGTATGCCCCCAGAGGTGCGACGACAATCAGACGGGATGTGGTTCATGAACCCCTCACGGTTTGATCTCTCATCGCGACGAAGCGCTCGTCCGTTTACATCCCCAGGGCCCGACGTAGTTCATCCAGCTGGTCTGTCAGATGAGCCAGTTTCTCTCTCATGGTCGACATCTCCTCGGCCATGGCGGCTTGCTGCTGTTTGAGGTCTTCCAACTCACCCGACGAACTGGCTCTTGTGATCGGTTCGTCGTCCACAACTGCATCACTGACGCTCGGGCTCAGGCTCGCTAAGAAGTTACCCGGTGCCAGCTTCTGCCCCTCGCCGTCCAGATAGAATGTGTGGTCCACCTCGACACCGCGCCGGTCCAGCGGTCCGTTCGACTGAACAAAGCCTTGCGTCTGCAGGTCCGCCAGTGCCGCTCGCAGCGTCTCTTGATTCTCAATCGGAGTCATCCGGCTGGCCCGCGTTCGCAGTTCTCCGGGCTGTTGCCGTCCGCGCAGCAGGAGTTCCGTAATGATCGCCAGCTGAACTTCGCTGAACGTGTATCGCTTCCGCATGTAGTGCCGGAACCGCTCGGCTCGCCCGCCGTCCGTATGCACCACAGCTGCGACACCGACCTCACGCAGCTCGTCGAGGATGTCCCGCACCTGCTCCTCGGAGTAATTCGTCACCGGGTCGCGGTTATTCTTCTGATTGCACCCCGACGTGCATGATTTCACGGTGAGCGGATACACATCGGGCGTGGTAAAGGCTTTCTCCAGCAACACCCCCAGCACTCGCCGCTGCCCACGCGTGAACTGCTTCGGTCCCGGCACCGTATTGTCATCCAGACTCGTCGCTTCCATTCTCTATCCTGACAAACCCGAAGGCCGGATGCGCCGGGTCACCTACCCGGGGCTTATCAGAGCCGCATCCTTGTTGCAGAAAGGCTACCACACTTCGAGAGTATTGAGTATCGGAAGTAGGCCGTCAAAACGTCGTGCCGCCATCTCGACAGTCAAGTTTGAGTCATCCGGATGGTGATCAGTTGGACTTGGCAATCCTCATCAACAATCTTGTACAGGATCTCAACGGCTCGATGCTTGATATGCCAAAGCTGCTCGCCTTGGTGATAAAACGGAGTCCCTGCCTGATCTGGTACCGTTCTCAATACCAGTTCCAGGTCGTCCATCGATCGCTGAACTTCATGGTCCAGCATCCAAAGGGCAGCGAGTCGCTCTTCAAACTCGATACGTTGGACCACCGTGAAACGACGTTGAGACATAATGGGACTCTGAAGGTAAATCTCACGGTTATCGACAAACCGGAAATCCCTCGGATGAAACATCGGTCATATTTGACTCAACGGATCAAAAACGAAAATGTGCGGACTGAAACAATAGTTGGTCTCTACCTCCGCAACGATAATCATTGCGTATCCACCGTCGCCTTAAGACGTTCCAGAAGATTTTCCAACGTTCCGGCGGGCACAAAATTTCTGGCGGCCAGGACAGCTTCGTCTAAATCAACTTCGCTAAATCCGTGCTTGACCTTGAGCTTTGCCAGCAGACGTCCAGAGCGATCGACAACGTCAACCGGCTCTTGCGATTCGTCGAGAATTCGCTGCTGTTCCTCGGTAATCATCAGTTGGGACATATTCGTTTCCCTCCGATCTCTAGAGATATTCTAACCCGCCTTCACATCTCCGTCGATCTCTGATCTGGTAATCAATCTCTGGTCTCGCCAAACGATGTGCCACTTCTCAGTGCGTCCCGTTTCTCACATCCAGCTGCACGAGATTCGGCTCCACCGCCTCGACCGTTCCCACCTCTCGCCGTCCCAGCAACGACGGAGCCGACTTCGCCGAGTGGTCCCGTCCGTCGTAAACCGCGAAGTCATTGAAGAACAGCTTCTTCGCAATCCAGTAGGCCCAGCTCTTTTCGGGAACCGCACCCGCCGGGTTGTACTGTGACGGACGAATCTGCATCGCGTTTAGCTCGGCCATCGCCGTCGCCCGCACGGTGCCGTCCTTCGCTGTGTGCTTGGTCACCAGATTGGCCAGCAGGTCGGGCCGCTCCAGCACGATGCACCCGCGCGTCGTGTCTCGCGCCAACTCACGGAAGTCTTTCAGGAACGGAGACTCGAACTTTTCGACCAGCGATTTCGACTCATCATGAATCGAGTCAGTCACAAACTGCACGATGGGGCAGGGCTCAATCCCCCCCCACGGGTTGATGTGGTGCGAGATTCCCGTGGCTGCGGGGCACAGGGCCTGTCCCGCGTGGTCGTAGTACGCATCGACGAACACAATCGGCTTCTTCGCCCGCATCTCGACCACGAACTTCCGAATTCGCAGCATCTCCTCGGGCGATAGGCACAGCTGTTCGTTCGCGTCCGGACCCATCGGGCGGTAGACGTGGAACCAGGTGTAAAACACGCCCATCTCGATCAGTCGATCGACCCACTTCTCAGTGACCAGATCGTCAATGTTCGTCTTGCAGACACTGGTGCAGACCCCCGTGAAAACCTTGTTCTTCAGGCAGTTTTCCACTCCCTGCATCGTCTTCGACAGCACCCCCGCCCGACCACGACGCTCATCGCTGACGATCTCCGACCCTTCGACGCTGATCAGCGGGGTAATGTTACCGAGCTTACGGATCCGTTTCGCGACCTCATCGGTGATGAAGTGCCCGTTCGTGAAGATCTGGAAGTAGCAATCGGGATGCTCGGCCAGGATGTCGAGTAGATTTGGATGCATGAATGGCTCACCACCCACGATCCCGAAGAACACATTCCCTTGAGCCTTCGCCTCGTTGATCAGCTTCCGCATCGCATCCGCGTCGATGACCTGTTGCTTGGCTGCGACATCGACCCAGCATCCCTGACAGCGCAGGTTGCACGAGTTGATGACCGAGATGTAGATAAAGGGCGGGAACACCTGCCCCTTCTTCAGTCGGCTTTTGTACCGCTGAACCGACAGTCCCCCTTTGACGCCCATATTCCAAGCCAGCTTCCACAGCAGCCGCTTGTCGGTCTCCAAGAGCATCCGCTTGGCCATTCGAAGATACATACGTCGTCTCGCGGAACGGAGGAGTTTCAGACACTTCAATTCTAGCAAGGCAACTACCACCCGACGATTCCGAAGTCACAACAACCAGTACAAAGAGCAGCCTCCCAGCACCTCCCTCTCCCCCACAATCGACCCGGAGTATGAGCCAGACTCCACTGTGGGGGAGAGGGCCGGGGTGAGGGGGCAATCCCTTAGCAGTCACCCCTCAGTCTCCACATCCACTTCTAAAAACAAAACCGGGAGCGAACATAACGTGTCTCGCTCCCGGTCTCTGTCTCAATCGAACCGTCTTAATCACCCCTAGAACATCGCCCGTTCCACAAACCCCGTGTCGCCCTCACCCTTGATGAAGGTCGGGTGGTCGATGATCCGGCGGGCCAGCGGAATCGTGGTCTTGATCCCTTCCACGCGGAATTCATCCAGCGCCCGACGCAGGGTCTTGAGGCACTCTTCCCGGTTCGGACGGTGGATGATCAGCTTGCCGATCATCGAGTCGTAGTACGGCGAAATCTTGTAACCTTCGTAGGCATGCGAGTCGAATCGCACCCCCATTCCGCCCGGCGGACGAAACTTGGTAATCGTACCCGGACAGCCACGGAACCCGTTCTCGGTGTCCTCGGCGTTGATCCGGACTTCCATCGCGTGTCCGTTGCAGGGAATGTCTTCCTGCTTGAACGCCAGCTTCTCGCCCGACGCCACCAGGATCTGCTGCTTGATCAGGTCGATGCCCGTCACCTGCTCGGTCACCGGGTGTTCGACCTGGATACGGGCGTTGACTTCGATGAAGTAGAACTTGTTGTCCTGGTCGACGATGAACTCGCACGTCCCGGCGTTGTAGTAACCCGCCGTTTTGGCCAGTCGCACAGCAGCTTTGCACAGATCCTCACGCAC
>CANJZR010000156.1 GCA_947479075.1 Planctomycetaceae bacterium | reverse complement strand
TATGGCTTGCCGGAGACGGTACGCAGGTATCTGCGCGTACTGGAGAGATAGCACCTGAGCTGGTCTTCACTCAGAGCAGCGTTAGACGTTATCGACTTTACGGACGACAACGCGTTTGCCACTGCATTGAACAACCTGGAGTTGTGAGCCTTCGGGAATAAATCCGCCTTCGGAGATCACGTCGACCAGCTGTCCATTGATCTCCGCTTTGCCGCTGGGACGCAGCAGAGTGAGCGCCACGCCCGACTGGCCGACCAGATCTGCAGTGCCCACGACCAGCTCTGGTTTCAGTCGGGGAGAGGCTGCCGAGTCCGCACCCGGGGGAGCCAGGATCATGTCGTTGAACAGCGGGATCTGTGGCAGGAACCGTGCGAGCGCGAAGGCTGTGACGATCATGCCGACGACCGCAGTTCCAAACACCTTGAGGGTCTGAAACGTTTGCTCGCTGTCGCTGATATTCGGTCCGAGATGTCCGAATGTCTGCGAGGCCATCACGATCGAGACGAGCGTCAAAAGGATTCCGGTAATACCAAAGAATCCGAAGCCGGGCAGCACGAAGAACTCCAGCAGCAGGCAGACCACTCCGACAAAGAACAGCATGATCTCCAGCGTCCCGGCGGTTCCCCCCAGCACCTTGCTCCAGAAGAAGAGGCCGAAGCAGAGGGCGGAGATCAAGCCGAAGATCCCGGTCATCGTATGCAGTTCGAGGTAGATGGCCACGAGACCGATGAAGAAGAGGAACCCCATGATCAACGGGATGTTCAACCAGAACACCAGATCATCCACCCACGTCCGCTGCATCGCGACCAGACGCTGGTCGGGCGGAATTCCCAGCCGGGATTTCAAATCTTCGAGACTCTCCACAGGGGGCTGGGCCAGTTGCAAGTCGCTCGCCCGCTTTCCGGTCACGGTCAACAGCCAGCCCTTCTTCGACTCCTCGACCAGTGGGCCCTTGATCCACTCGTCACCCGATTCATGAATCTCCGCTTCGGACATGTAGGCGATCGTGCCCTTGGTTTTGTGGGTGGCCTGGAAGACTTCCAGATCGATGTCGCACATGGCCTGGGCCAGTGCGGGAGAGCGGTTCTTGCGTCGGGCGAGTTCGCCGAGCAACTGCTTCAGGGGGCTGAGGACTTTTTCCGGGGCCCGTTCAAACTGGCCCCCTTCGGCTGTTTCGCGAATCGCACCGGCATCACCGATCTTGGCGTCGGGACGCAGATAGATGTCATCACATCCCAGCGAGATGATGGCCGCCCCGCTGTAGGCTCCTTCGGGGATATAGGCCACGGCATGCACGCCGCGATCCTTGAGTCCGGCGATCGCTTCGGCCAGCTGTTCACTTTCGTAAAGGTAGCCGCCCGGTGAGTCGACTTCGAAGATAATGATCTTCGCGCCCTCAGCGACGGCTCGTTCGATCTGACGATTCAGGAACGACGCGAGAACCGGCTCGACCATGCCCTTAATCTCGATCAAGTCGACTTTGACCTGACCGTCGATCGTCGGACGTTCCCGCAGCGAATCGAGCGGCAGGGCATAAGCGTCGACCAGTTCACGTCGCGAAGAGGCGCTTTGCGAGACCAGCACGCCCCAGTCACGGGCCTGAGCTGTGCCGATCATCCAGACGCTGCCTGCTTCTTTCAGGGTTAGGGTATCTCGAATGACCACCTGGGCCTCGCGCAGCTGCTGGGCTTCGGTTCCAGTGACCACTCGCTTTTCCATCATTCCGGCAGCGGGCTCAACGGTGATCTGCAGGACAGAGGCCGCGGGATCCATCAGACCGACAGCGAGAGACTCGGTGACGCGGCGGTTTCGTCGTTTGCTGATGATTGATTTCACGATCAGCTGGTCGTTCTGCGGAAGTGCCTCACCCCGCCCGATGTCCCCGATGCGGGCATCGGGGTGCATGACGATCTCGGAACACGCGAGGGCGATACAGGCGTTACTGCCGTTGACGGTCTTGGGCACCCAGCAGACTGTGGTCAGATTGGTCGTGGCATCCGAAGTCAGGAAATCGATCAACGAGTAGACGTGATGGAACTCGCTGATCCCGGGTGTCAGTTCCAGTACCAGAAACGCCTGCTTCTGCTCCTGCAGGGCTTGTGTCTGCAGGTCGAGCGCAGCGCGGCGAACCGAGGCTGTCACGCGATCAGTGATCGTGCCGTCCAGCGTGACAAACGCGGCGATATGCTTGGCGGCTGCAGTCGCGGGGGCCTCTTCGGCCGCCTGAACGGGGGCAGTCGACAGGTCAGCCTGAATCGCTCCCGTCACGATCAGACAGAGCGTCATGATCCACAGGCGATTCCGGTGACGAAGACCCGGGAAACAGACGAGAGGCACTGAGTCCATAATGTCCGAAGATCCGTGATCGTTTTGAGGCCAGCCCGTGTCCCTGAATATCGGGAACCGTGGCAAATCTGCAGATCACTGCAGGGGAGCCCCTCTGGCATGAACGCATGAACGCCCGAAAGGTTCACCAGATACTAAGAGATTATAGACTGCGAATCAGCGGAAATGTCAGGCGATCATCCGGTTGGCAGCCACGCTGGGCCTGTCGCTCACACGGGCAGTCGATCCACCGTAACCTTCGAGTCGAGCTGGATTGAGTGCGAGTCTGACCAAGTGACCAATTCTCTTCCCGGTCGTGACGAAGTCATTGCAGATTGTTGAACTGCCAACGGAAAATGCGCCTGACACCTGTCTTGGGGGTTCTGGTCGAGAAGTGGGCATTCCTCGCTGTTCGATGCGTAAGGTTAATGAAGGCATTGGCTTACGGTGCAATTCGCAGTTACAATGCTGGATCAAATCGGAAAATTCCGATAAATTCCGGGGAATTTCCTGTCATAAATTGCGATCAGTGTAGAACTGTTTAGCGAGTCACTTCTGGGGAGTGCAACAATGACCACGTATGCGAATACAAATGCGCGTCAGGCGACCCGCATGTGGACGTTGGCGCAGCCGACGGTTTCCGCTTATGTGGCCTCTGTGATTCGTGATAACACAGAACGCGACGACCTGCTCCAGGAAGTGGCTGTCTCGGTCATCGAATCATTTGATCGGTACGACGCTGACCGTCCATTTGTGGGATGGGCTCTGGGAATCGCCCATAATCACGTCAAACAGTATTTCCATCGAGTCAAACGCGACCGCCGCGTCTTCGACCTCAATACGATTTCAGCCATTACCGACGCCTTTGCAAGGGTTTCGGAAGCTCAGACACAGCAGCTGGATTATCTCCGGGATTGTCTGGGAGCACTCGATGGTCGGTCGAAAGAAATGTGCGACCTGCGTTATCGCAATGACTTTAAGCCGGCTGCGATTGCTCAAACCATGGGAATGACGGCGAATTCGGTGGCCAAGGCGTTGCAGCGGATTCGGACTCAGCTCAGAAATTGCATGGCTCGGAAGTCCGCCTGGAGGGATGCGACGACATGAATCCTCCAGCTCACACTCTGATTTCTGGCTATCTGGATGAGATGCTCACTTCCGAGGAGGAGGTCATTCTCGCCCGATGGATCGAGGAATGTCCGGAGAACGCCCAGCGGTTTGCGGAAGAGGCGTTCCTGCATGATCGGTTGCGTTCTGAGATCCCCAGTCTGGCTGCGTTGACCCAGGTGATGGGGGCTGTCGATCCAGTCTCCGCGAAATCGAAATCGCGGCCGCTGTCTCGATCACGCATTGCGCTGATCACAGGCACTCTGGCGGCATTAATTGCGATTACATCGATGTGGCGCGGGATGATCGGCACACCCGTTGCCGCTGCAACCACGGAATGGAATCGAGTCGTTGCCATCAGCGGTCTGCAGACCGACCGGACCTACCGCATCAAACGGGAGTCGGCCACTCGACTGTTTCCGGATGCGGGAGGCCCGATTCGAGTCTCGGGTGACGCTGCTCCTCCTCTGGGATCGCCTGGTCCGATCCTGAACGGTGCCCTGTTGCACGTGCGCGGTGGATCGCAGTTTGTGCTCGTCCGAAAAGGCCCGGATGGTGGCACCTATGTCTCTGGGTTTAACGGCGATCACTCCTGGGATGTTCGTCCTGGATCGCCGGTGCGCGTGAGCACGAACGAGACGGGGTTCCGACATGGAGTGCCTGGGCAGGGGGACTTGATTCCTCTGATCAGCATTCACGATGGGTTGGAAAGCCTGGGCTCGGCTTACAACATCGAGTTGCGGCCAGAAGAAGGCAGTGAAGGCAAGTCATTCATTCGCGTCCTCACCGCCGAGAGGAAATCGCCAGACCATAATGGTCCCCGTCGCGTGGAAATCACCTACTCCGTGAGAAGCGGTCTGATCCGGCAGTTACGTCTGGTCGACCTGCCTCGCGAAAACGGAATTCTGATCACTGTTCTTTTGACTCTGATCGAAGAGCGTGATCTGGGGGCCGATTTCTTTAATCACGAATCGCATCATGAACCGGGACTGCATGTCCAGGTTGAGGAGTAATCGCAGGTATCGATTGTCACCTTTCCAGGATGGGACTCACCCGTCCGTTTGATGGGATGCCACGAGGCGTCCGGCGTCTGCCAATTTGCTGTGTTGTGAAGTTTCTTCTCTTTCCATTGGAGTCACAAAATGTCTATGCGGCCACTCGTTCGGCGGGGGTTCACTCTGATCGAACTCCTCGTTGTCATCGCAATCATTGCAGTTCTCATCGCCCTCCTGTTGCCTGCCGTTCAGCAGGCCCGCGAGGCGGCTCGCCGCTCACAGTGTAAGAACAATCTGAAACAAATCGGATTGGCCATGCACAATTACGAAGAGACGTTCAAGCAGTTTCCAGCTGGCTCGATGTATGTCTACTCGTCGGGCAATATCTTCAGCGCCAACTCGTGGGCGCGGTCGATTTTGCCTTACATCGATCAAGCACCGCTGGCCAACAGCTTTGACCCGAGCCAGTCTCTTTTCACCGGAAACAATCTGGCTCTGCTGGCGACTAAGATCCCCGGCTATCGATGTCCGTCGACTTCCGCACCAGACACCACAATTGTGGAGTGGAGTGGGGCCACCATCACCGCGAACGGTAATGCCAATCAGTTGCCGACGACTCCGTCCGGAACGATGAACATCAACTTCGGGCCGATCGATTACTTCGGCATCGTCGATGTGCGGAGCCCGATCTATTCGGCGAACCTCACAACCCTGCCGGGATATACAATTGAGAACCGGGTCGGATTCTTCTACCACGGGGATCTGAACGCGGCGACCTGTCTGGTGGGTTACGATGCAACGACAGAGGCTGGGCTGGTGGCTCAAGGGAAGAGCCGCTTTGCCGGACCGAGGATGGCGCAGATCACGGATGGACTGTCCAACACGTTCATGATCTGTGAAAGTGCCGCTCGCAATCTGTATATGGCCAAGAACCAGAGCGTGACCTCCGGCAACGCAGCCTTCCTCAAGCTCTACAGCCAGCAGAACAACTTCGGTGGTGGCGGCTGGGCTGATCCGCAGAATTCGTTTTGGGTCCGCGGTTCTGCTCGCAATGGACAGGACTGGGTTGCGACTCCTGGCAACGGTGACCCTTCCTCCTGTGCCGTGAACTGCACCAACAAGGCCTCACGCGGTCTGTACTCGTTCCACACGGGCGGTGTGCATGCTGTCATGGGTGACGGTTCGGTCCGCTTCATCTCCGAAAGCACCGATAATCGCGTCCTGGCTTCGACAGTGACGCGAGCTGGTGTGGAAATCGAAACGCAGCAGCAGTAGTCGTCGTTCTCAGTGGGCTCCGACCAAGATCAGAGTCGAGACGAGGGACAAAGCACGCTGCGTCATATTCCTGTGTGGCGCAGCGTTTCTTTTCGTCCTCGGTCGCCTCTGTCATCTCTTGCAGCTGCCTCAATCATGATGCTCATCGTGAGCTTGGAGAGAGTGGAATGGAAATGCGACAACTTCTGAGGTATCGCTGGATTTGTCTCGTACTGATGTGGTGCTGTACCGGGTGCGGTCGTCGTGACACGGGAGTCCTGACTGTCCCCGTGAACGGCATGCTGCTTGTCGATGGTCAACCGGTGGAAGGGGTCAGCGTGATGTGTTTCGCAGCTGATGCCAAGCCCGACCCGGCGGGAATCTATCCCATCGAGGCATCGTGTCAGACCGGATTAGACGGAGGCTTCTCCCTGAGCAAGTTCAGCGAGAAGGCTGGGCTTCCCGTGGGTGAATACGTGCTGACATTCGTCTGGCTGAAGATGGTGGACTCGCCCCAGTCATCGCTGGCCGACAAGGACTACCTCAACAAGCTATACAACACCATCAAGAAGGCACCGCACAAGTTTAAGGTTGTGGAAGGTGCAGACATCAATCTGGGCGAGATCAAATTGCCGTCCAAGAAGCAGAAGTAAACCAGGGACCTGTCGGGTGAAAACCCTCGCCTGCTCTCAGATCGACCGAGAAGGTCGAGCAGACGTGATCTGGCCGCAGCACGGTGTACGCCTCGACGACAAACCTAGCCACGCTTGAGGCCCCGGACGAACTGAACCGTTAAATCCGGGAAGTCGCTGAATGCCCCATCAACACCGAGTTGGGTAAACAGCACGTCATGTAATTCATCCAGCGAACTGACCTGCTTCGGCAGGTCGTCCGAGCGGATCGTCCAGGGATGCACCCGCAGCTGGTGCTTATGCGCAGCCTCGACCAAAGGAGACGTTCGCACGAATCCATCGGGCTCGCGTGACAGAATCAGATGCCCCAGGGCGGGGCCGACGCCATCGGCATACTCGCGGACCTGTTCAAGTTCTTTCTCCAGGTCGGTCACTCGTCCCGCTTTGGCCAGCTCGATCCATTTGTCCTCACCCAGAAGCTGGATCACGGGCAGCTGGCATCCCAACTCTGTTTTCAGTCGGCGTGTTTCGATTGGCTCGAAGCATTGGATAAAGACCTGCGATGGGTTCCGGTCCCAGCCAGTTTTGGAGATCGTGTCGAGTACGATCCTGGAGATGTCCTGGCCTGCCTCGCGATGAAATCTCGGTTGCTTCAACTCGGTGTAGATGCCCGCGGTCCGGCCCGTGCTGCTATTCAGGCCCGCGATGAATTCCAGTTCCTCCTGTAAGGAGGGAATCGAAAATCGCGATTGATTGACCGGGAAGCGGCTGGGGTAGACCGCCTTGCCGGTGGCGGGCTGGAAGCGTTCGCTCGCTCGCAGCTGTTGCACTTCGTCCCACGTGAAGTCGATCGCGTAAAAGCGGCCGTCCTTCCGGTGCCTGCCGGGGAACTTGCGAGCCACATCACTCACCGTGTCGAGGTGAATGTCATGCAGCACGATGGGCACCCCGTCGCGGGTCAGTACGACATCCTGCTCCAGAAAATCGGCCCCGACTGCGTGGGCGTAGGCCTTCGCCTCGAGTGTATGTTCGGGCAGGTATCCCGAGGCTCCCCGATGAGCGATCACAATAGGGCGGGCAGAGGGCATGAGTGGAGGCACAGTGCTATCAGTCACAGAGGGGAAGTGTTCGTCCGCGAAGACACCATATCTCGCGTGATTCATTCCGAACAGGTCTTCTGTGAACTGGCCGATATGTCCGTCTCTGGCCCTGATGGCAGCGGATGCGCGATGACCGGAAAGAAGATGAAGTGATACCACTCAGCCGATTGAAAATCGCGTCACTTCACTGACAGTCGAAGATTGATCTCGTATCATACGGACTTGATATTCCGGATTCTCCCGCAGGAGTGCTTGTCCATGTTCGCTCTACTTCGACATCGAGTTTGCCGGTCTCTGCTGGCACTGAGTGTGCTGGCAGTCTCGGGTGTTCGCACTTCGGCCGAGGACAGTTTCGTGTCGTTGTCCCCTCTCAATAAGCTGAATCAGGCTGCCGTGGTGAAGTCGGAGTTCCTGTACGACAAAGCCTCCTTTCCCGAGGTCCACGCCTCGACGATTGCCGAGACGCCCGAGGGTTTGATCTGCTCGTTCTTCGGGGGGCCTTATGAAAAGCACCCCGATGTCGGGATCTGGGTGACGCGTCAACAGAAGGACGGAGCATGGTCTGCTCCCGTGGAGGTCGCCAATGGGATTCAGCACAAGACGCTGCGGTATCCGTGCTGGAATCCCGTGCTGTTCCAGTTCCCCGATGGTCCGCTCCAGCTGTATTACAAGGTCGGCC
>CANJZR010000155.1 GCA_947479075.1 Planctomycetaceae bacterium | reverse complement strand
CTGCGGGAGTCGAACGCATCTTGGCGATCACGGCGTCGGTGATGTCGATCGTTTCATCGAACGTGTAGAGCACAGTCTCGGTCACGACCGCTTTGGCACCATGATCCTTGGCAACCTGGTAAACGATGGGGCGGGCCTGTTGACGAAAGCTCGCGACGAGGAAATCGCGACGCTGACCCAGCTTCACGTCCGCTGTTTTCTGCAACTGATTGAAACGCTGTTGAGCGATATCGGCGGTCTGCTTGAGCTTCTGCAACTCTTCGGCGGGAGCATCTTCTCCCAGCTCGGTCTGCATCTTCTTCAGCTCTTCGTTGGCATCCTTCTGAATCGTGGCCAGTTCGTTCAGGAGGGCCGTCTGGCTCGACTTGAGGTCGTTTGCCATCTGGACATCACGGCCCAGTTCCTTGGCGACACGATCGAGGTCGACCACAGCCACACCGCCCTGAGGACGGACGAATCGTGAACCGAGTGCGCCCGCACCGAGGGCCACCGCACACCAAAACACCAGTGAGAAGATTTTACGGGGCATCTGACTCGGCTCCTTCCGATGGCTTTCGCCGGGTGGTTCAATTCGTTCTTCGGTTGACTCAACCGCGAAGCGATGGTGTCCGTGAGGGCATCCGGCCATCGAAGACACACAAGATACTTCCATGCGATGATTCAGAATCACGACGTGGATGAGCGGACATTACGTTTTCTTGCGCAATCGACATAGACCGCTCTGCGACGAGAGGTCGAATCTAATGGCCCCAGTGGCAAAAATTGCCGATGAGTCCTCTCAGCGAGCGGCAGACGTCAGTCTGTCGTGAATGTGCATAGCGACTCAGTTGATCGCATGCATAACCGACACTCTCGCCCAGACAGAGTGAGTACATCACTCGGAGCCCCAAAAGAAAGAGGCTGGAATCGAAATTCGATCCCAGCCTCTGTTGCTCGCCGACGGGTCTGTTCGTCCTCACGCCAGACCAGTCAGCTGGCCCGTACGGTTGATCAAGGAGTGTCTTAGAATTTCGGATTCTGCGGCAAATCCTCTTGTTCCATCGACTTCTTCTCCAGTCGATCGATCGCCTGCTGTAGCCGCTCCATCTGCTGGGTGAGCGACTGGATGGACTGGGTCAGTGAATCGAGCTGGTTCACTGGAGGGGGGGCAACCGGTGTTCCTTGATCCGCATGCTCTGGATATGCCAACTGCACGGTACGTCCATCCGGGAGCTTGATACTCATGTTGCCATGATCTGGAATGGTGTAACCTCCCGGTAACAACTGCAGAGAATACGGATTATTGGCCCCCTTGATCGACTCCCGCTTCACGGGTGTAATCTCGACGGTCTTCAACTCACCTCGACGGAAGATTGTCACGGAAACTGGTTTCTCTTGCCCCGCATCGACCAGAACTTGCAATTCTTTCGGGTGTTTCAGAGCTTTCTCCCCCGACTTCAAAATGATGTCGTACTGCTGCAATCCAGCCTTCGCAGCTGGGCTATCAGGACGAACGAAGCCAATCATGATTCCTTGGCCGTCCTCAATCGCGATGTGTGCTCGCAATGATGCAGGAACCTCGGCCAGCGCGACACCGATCAAGTACTTCGGAAGTTCCGCAGTTGGAATGCCATTAGCTGGGGCGTTCTGCATCAACAAATCGTTCAGCTTGATTGCAGGAGGCTGTACGTCGTTGACGGACTTGTCGTCCTCGTCTTTGACATCCTCGGCGACGATCGCACCTGATGTCTTGGGAGCATCAAGACTCGGGACATCAGGTTTTTCGTTCAGTTCCTGAGCGAATGCGAACGCCCGGAAGGAGAACATAAAGGTCATGGCCAGGAACCAGGGCCAGCGTTTGAGTTCCATGAGAGACTCCATTTCGGCGGGACGCCAAGAGCAAGCGGTGGGGCGGCGTTCGAGTTACTGCAACGGTTGACGGAACAGGAGGGTGTTCACAGGGACGACCAGTTTGCGATTCTGGGAATTCGGCATCGGATAGAAGTGCGATTCCTGCTCGATCTGAACCCCCTGGTCACGGAGATTCTGCAGCACCTCAGCCGACAGCTGCGGCCGGGTCAGGGGGCCGTGTTTCTGCAGTTCTTCGGCGTCATACACGGGGAGCATGATCGGCCGGGCGTTCTCACCCGATGGCATCACTTGGACATGTGTGACCGGAGCTGGTCCCCGGAGTGCGAGATCTTCTCCTGAGCCTCGGCTCTTCTCGACCGACGGCTGTGGCGCCGGAGTACGGACTATCGACGGAGAACTTCCGGGAGACGAGCGACCCGGCCAGAACCGCTGAGTCCCTCCCAGGTATCCCAGGCCAACCGCGATCAGAGTGCATACCGCCAGAGCAGTGTGACGCAACCAGCTGTGATCGCGGCGGGTTTGCGGTTCGGGATCGGCGGGGCCGACAACCGGTGGTGGCGGTTCGTGGATGTAATCCCGACCAGCCTGGGTCCAGAGCTGATGCTCGAAGAAGGCCAGCGCGACCACCCGCCAGCCATCGGGACTACGGTCCAGTTGACGCAGGAGGAGATGCTGCTCGTCTTCGCTCAGCTCGCCGTCGAGGCAGCGCTGAAGTGTTCGTTCATCCAGGAAATGAGTCATCGCGAAGCCTCCCCGAGTGGGGATGTGGAAGCCGGGAACAACGAAGTGGAGTCACGTTCAGTCGAACGCGACAGCTCCGCACGCAGACGTTTGCGAGCTTGCAGCAGCCGATACTCGACCGTATTCAGGCTCACGCCCAGCCGGTCGGCCAGCTGTTGATAGCTCCAGTTTTCTGTGTGCTTCAAAATCAGGATCTGCCGATCGAGTTCGGGCAGACTGTCGATGGCACGTCGAATGGACTGCTGGCGTTCCCTCCCCAGCAACCAGTTCAGAGGATCTCCACCCTCCTGGGCTGCGGCCTGCGGTACTGCCACAGCGACTCGATCCACGAGCTTTCGACGCCGACCAGCCGATCGCCGGTACATCAGACACTGCTTGATCGCCACGCGGTACAACCACGGGGCCACCTTGCTGGGGTCTGTCGGGCGATGGTGGGACTTCAAGACCCCGAGGGCGACTTCCTGCATGACATCATCGACTGCCTGCGGCTCATTGAGACGCGAGCGGATGACGGTCCGCATCCACGGCGCGTGCTCCTCCAGCGCCTGGCCCCAATGAATCTCGGGTTGAGACTCAGCAAGGCCGGTCGGAGTTTCGGGCCGGGGAGGCATGGAAGGTTTGATTCTCATGGCTGATGTAGCCCGCTGTCCGCTGACAGTGCACAGTCGTCAGGTGCGGCCCACACACTATTGTTGCCGCACTCCCATCAATCCGGGAGCAGAATTCAAAAAAACAAGACAGTTAGAAACACGTGTAGGGCGAATCACTTACGGTGGATGAGAGCCGTCTCGCGTCTCGACTGGAGACGGAGAATGCACAGACAGGAATGTCTGCTCCCCTGAGATCCACAGTGGGACAGACATTCTTGTCTGTCCGATCTGAAGAGCGAGTCGAAGTACGTCGGGCGAACTCAACGGCTGACGGGGACGACATCTGTGTTACGAATGTCACCGAAATCCCGTTGAAGTTGAATCAACCGGCTCCGAACAGTGCCACGCTGGCGGTGAATCCGTGGATGTAGTTCTGGCCATCGACCGGGCCGAGTTCTCCCTGGGCAAAGAAGCCTGCCAGTGGGATCTCGCCCGTCAGGTCGCGGATCGCCGTCGCGTCGTGGTGGGGTTTGGGGAACATCCGGGTTCCACGCCCATTGCAGCTGAAGAGTAGTCCCCCGCTGGCCGGCCCCGATTCCAGCGAACCAGAGAGGAGCGTGCGCAGGTCTTCGTCAGCAGTGCTGGCATCTCGCACATGGAACTGGACCGTCTGCCCGGTTCGAACAAGATTGCCGAGAGCGACGGCCCCACTCTCGCGGTCAGCCCCCACGATGTTCCCGATCAGAAAATCGCCGCGGCCGAAGGAATCCCGATACTCACTCATTGCCAGGCCCAGATGGAGGCCCTTCTGAATCAGCTGTTGTTCCGCGGGCCCCGAGTCGCGGTAGAGTGTATTGAGTTGCTCCAGAGCGGGCCGCCCGCCCAGCTCGTTGACGATGTTGCGGTTGGACCGCGTCACGACAAACGGCTTGCCAATTGGACGACAGCCTTGAGAGACCACCGACCGGATCGAAACTGGCCCACCGATGACCACCCCAACGGCCCCCTGGTCATACTCTCCATCGTTCAGAAAGAGGCGATTCTCTCCCGGTGCTGAGGCTCCGCTGGCCATGCCTCCCTGGACCGGAAGCCCGGGGAACTCCTCGCCAAAGTGCGAGAGCATCGAATCAACAGAACATGAAAATGGATCGGCCAGCAGAAATGCTGCTCGCGGCGCTGGTGTCGCCTCTTCGGCCGAGGGAGCCCCAATGGTCAGCAGACCATCGAGCGTCCGCTGAAAGGCAATATGAAAGGCGTCGAGATGACATCCCGGCAGACACGCGGCCCAGACCGAGATCGCGGGACCGTTCTCGTACTCCAGGCCGTTGCTGGCGACCGATTCCGCAGTACAACCCACCAGCACTTTGGCCCCCAGCGCGGCATAAAGCTGTCGGCCAAAACCCGGATCGGTGGTGTGGTGGTGGGTCACAAACACGAACGCCAGATCGGGAGCCTGCCCAGACAGCTGTTTCTCGATCGCCATCGCAGCTTCGCGGATGGCTGTTTTGGTCTGGGATTCCTGATTACCGGCACTGGCAAATTTCATCACGCTGCTTTCTGCGACTCCGATCAGGATGCTGTATGGCCTCACTCTGACCGGGATCGTGAACAGGTTCAAGCGAGTGGGACAGAATCGTGAGCGATTACTTCACAGTTCTGGCCAGCCGCTGGCAGCTTGAGTTGCCTGATGTTCCCGCGATCACGATGATTCGGGTCTCGCCTGCGCCTCTTGTTTGAAAGCTTGTCCATGCCCACCGACTCACACGAAATCCAGGTCCGCGTTCGGTATTGCGAAACCGACGCGATGGGTTATCTGCATCACGCCAACTACTTCAACTTTTTTGAGCTGGCTCGTACTGAACTATTCCGGGCGCAGGGTGGCAACTATCGCACGATGGAGGAACGCGGGTTCTTTCTGGTCGTGGTGAAGATCGAATGTCACTACAAGGTCCCCTCGCGATTCGACGATGAGCTGACGATCCGGACCCGGATCTCACGGCTGACCCCCGCGAAGCTGGAACACGAGTACGAAGTCTTCCGCGATGGAATCCAAGTCGCCCGAGGCTACAGCTGCCTCGCCTGCGTCGACCGCGAGGGCAAAGTCCAGCGAATCACCGATGAGATTCTCTACGGCACCGAATCGCCGGAGTAGTTCGACGTAACGCCGGGAAGAGACTTCACGACGAAAAAAGAGGCAGGACGATTTCACGCCCTGCCTCTTTTCAGTTCCATGTCATGCCCAACGATACTACTTCGCTGGATTCTCGTTCTTCTGAGCAAACAGCCACTCGTAGAACTTCGGCTCAGAATAGGCCTGGTACCAGCAGTTGTGTCCGACACCGGGATACTCAGTATAGACCGGGTTGCCACCGGCCGCTTTGAGAGCAGCAAGAGCCTTCAGGGTGCGTTCGACCTTCACGTCTGTGTCTGCACCTCCGTGGAAGACCCAGACCGGAAGGTGCTTGATCGACGCCATCCGGGAGAAGTCGGAACCTGCTGCACAGACCGGTGCGATGGCGGCAAAGCGATGCGGCTGCCGCATGGCCATGTCCCACGAACCGAAGCCACCCATCGAGAGACCGGTGACATACTCCCGGTGCGTGTCGATGGCCAGAGTCGTCTCGAGGGAGTCGATGAGCTCCATCAGCATCTTCGTCGGGACCGATGGTTCTTCTTCATAGGCTGCCTCTTCGGAGAATTTCCTGGAGGCCCAGATCAGTTCCTTGGGGCACTGCGGAGCAATCACGTAGCAAGGGTATTGCTTTAAGAAGTCGTCCTGGGCGAATCGCTTCACTCCGTGGAGCAGCTGGAGGGTGTTATCGTCGCCGCGTTCCCCGCCGCCGTGCAGGAAAATCACCAGGGGGTACTTCTCACCCGCCTTCGGGGCGACAGGGGCGAGGAGTCGATAATTCATCGTCCCCCCATCCTTGGTGGTGAACACCTTTTTCTCGAATCGGTCTTCGATTTCATCGGCCCATGCGAACCGGCAGAGCCCCAGCATCCCCATGACGGCCATCACTGCAATCGAAAATCGCATCTCTTCTCCTGACTTACAACCGGTTGCATGATCCAGCGGAATGCCCGCAGGCGATTCGGCTCTTGATTATGAATTTCATCGTAAGGCGGTCGGAACCGTTGGTCCACCGTCATCGAAGACGTTACCGTAACGCGAGGCGGATCGCGTTTCACGAGCAGCTCAGCCATGACCACACCTCACTCCTCGTCGATCCATCGCATCCGTCTGCAGGGGCCGTGGGAATGGGCGGTGCCGACTCCTTCGCCCGAGCAGGCTTGGACCTGGAACCGCCTGCGTCTTCCCGAAGAGTGGGACCGTTTGCCGGCCATCACCGGACCGGTGTGGTTTCGCCGCCGGTTCAATGCCCCGACCGGCATCACGCCGATCGACCGGATTCGCGTCGCCATCACCACGGTCGCTCCTCTGAGCTCGGTCCACCTGAACGGAGAACCTCTGCCACGACTGCCCGGCGCCGGACACGAAACGTCGCCTCCGGTCATTCGGTTTGAAATGACCCAGGCACTGACCACTCGCAATCTCCTGGAGGTCTTTTTCGGCGAGTGGATCTCAGCACCGGAACTCGACGGTGGGATGGGGCACCCCGTGGTGATGGAGATTGAATCGTTTTCGACCGGGCAAGAGGCCTGATCTCGATTGTTGTCGCACAAACATTCTTGTCTCTGCCCGAGCATGTTGAGTTTGCCATCTGGGCCGACAAGAATGTCTCTCGGATTAGATTGAACCTTCTTCCTGGCCCATCGTCGGATGCCGTCACCCTCTCCCCTTGTTCCGCTTCCACCCGGACAGCAACTCGTCGCCCCCGGGAAATGGCCGGTGGTCGGAGAACGTTCACCTCGAACACCATCTGGCCCGTGGACCGTCTCAATCGTTGGAGCCGTCGACCGGAATATCACCTGGTCGCTCGATCAGCTGAGAGAACTCCCGCAGGTCACACGCCGAATCGACATCCATTGCGTCACGCGTTGGTCGCGATTGCAGGTCGAATTCACGGGTGTCCCGTTGTCGATGTTGCTGGATGCCAGTGGCCCAGCGCCCACAGCTCGATATGTCTCCCTGATCGCTCACAGCGAGCGTGAGCATTCGACTTCGTTGCCTCTCTCACTACTGGCTGAGGCTGATGCGATCATCGCATTTCAGGCGGATGGTCAACCGTTGACGACCGAACATGGCGGCCCCGTGCGGGTGGTCATGCCGGGCCGCTACTTCTACAAGAGCCTGAAATGGCTGGCCCGCATTGAGCTCTTGAACGAAGACCAGCTTGGGTACTGGGAGGCTCATGCGGGGTACCACAACGGAGCTGACCCCTGGAATGAAGAACGCTTCCTCGCTCCGTCGCTCGATGCAAAGACCGTGCGGGCCTTGCTGGCCAAGCGTGACTTCAGCGGTCTGGACCTCCGCGGTCTGACAGCTGCTGGAATGGATCTGCGCGAATTGAAAGCGACTGGGGCGAAACTACGCGATGCCCACTTTGAACGAACTGACCTTCGTCTCAGTTGCTTCGACGGGGCGAATCTTTCCGGGGCTCACCTGCAGCAGGCCGACCTGCGCGGGGCCTCGTTCTGTGTCGACCACACCGGTCTGGCTGCCGATCTGGAGGGAGCCGACTTCAGCGGAGCTGATCTGCGTGGCGTGAAGCTGCTTGCAGCCTCGCTCTTCGGAGCAACGTTCGGGACATTCGATGCCAGCGGGGTACCGCTGCTCAGTGCACGGGTCGACGAAACCACCCAGATCGACCAGACCACTCTCGCCTCTCTCGAAGCCACCCCCGCCCAACGCGAGTTCCTCCGCGACGCCACCATCCTCTCCACTCCCCCTCCGGCCATCCGCCATTAGCCACCTGCCATCCGCCTCTTCACCTCACCTCATCTTGCCTCAAACCCAGAAATTCAGGTAGTTTGCGGAACTTTCAAATCTGTTTG
>CANJZR010000154.1 GCA_947479075.1 Planctomycetaceae bacterium | reverse complement strand
TCGCCCGTTTCCCGAGCCTCGATTCAGCAGTTCATCCGGCGGACACGCGGCCTGGTCGTCTTTGATGTCAACCTGCGTCAGACGTGGTATGACCGTGAGTCACTCGATCTGTCGCTACAGCGGTCGTCGATTGTGAAGTTGAACATCGATGAGCTGGAACCGGTCTCGGACGTACTGGGGCTACAGCACGCATCGGAACGGGTCTTTGCCAACTCGATTCGAGAGCGATATCCGATCGACACTGTGATTATTACGCGGGCCGAGCAGGGCTGCTTCGTGGCCTCGGGTAACGAGGTCGTCGACGTTCCGGGTGTGAAAGCCAATGTGGTCGACGCCGTGGGAGCGGGCGATGCATTTACCGCAGCCTTTATCCTGCTGACTCTCGAAGGCCGCCCACTTGAGTTGCGGACGCGGTTTGCCAACCGTGTCGGCGGAATCGTCGTGGAACGCCGCGGTGCGATGCCCGATGTGAAGCAGGAATATGCCCTGCTTCGCCAGGAATTCGGCCTGTAGAAGACATTCCAGGACCGCAAATACAGCATCAGGCCGGAACGTACTTCAGCGAGCTACGAGACGCTGAGATGAACTCAGCTGTCGAGAACGCCGCTTTCGAGATGGCCTACGTACACTTGGCCTCAACCAGCGGAGTACACTCGCGATCCACGATGCGGGTGTCGGAGTCTTCCAGCATGGAAATCTGGTACATCCGCTCGCCAGCGGGGGTCGGATACTCTCCGGTCAGACAGGCCTGGCACAGTTTGTCCGGATTCATCTGAACGGATTCTGCGATCGCCGAAATGGGCAGGTACCGCAACGAAGTCGCTTTCAGCTCCTTGGCCATCGCGTCTTCGATCTCGCGGGTAAGAGGGCCGCCCTTCAGGAAACCGGGAGCAAACAGCTCCTTCACCTTGGTCATGTCGATCCCGTAGAAACACGGGGCCAGAATCGGCGGACAAGCCACGCGTACGTGGACTTCGGCAGCCTTCCCACGCTCAAAGATCTGCGAGATCAGCGTCCGCATCGTCGTCGAACGGACGATCGTATCTTCGACCAGGAAGACTTTCTTCCCCTCCAGCACTTCACGCAGCGGGGTGTACTTCACGCGGGCTTTGTCACCGCGGTTGTTCCCTTCGATAAATGTTCGGCCGACATATCGATTTCGGATCAGTCCCTCAACGCACGGCAAACCCATTCGGTAAGCCATCGCGTCGGCAGCTGCCTTTGCGGTGTCGGGCACGGGAACAACGATCGAGTTTTCGCGGTCGTGGGGAACGTCTTCGAGATCTGCAAGTTTTTCGCCGAGTGTCTTGCGACTGAGGTAGACACTGCGGTCATCCAGCGTGCTGGAGACATTGGCGAAGTAGATCCATTCGAAGAAACAGTGCGCGGTCCGCGGGCTTTCGGCGTACTTCTCCACTCGCAGCTTGCCATCCTGAATAATGACGGCATGGCCCGGAGGAACACTGTGAATCCGCTCTTGCGAAAAGCCCAGATTCGCCAGCGCGACACTTTCGCTGGCAGCTGCGAACAGCCCCTCTTCCATGGCCCAGCAGAGAGGACGCATGCCGAGCGGGTCACGCGATACGAACATCTCACCCAGAGCGTTCAGAAAGACGATGTTGTAAGCCCCGTCGAGCTTCTTGTGCAGATTCTTCAGCAGCGACAGCAGATCACTTTTTGACTGCTGTGCAATCTCCTGGCTGAGCAGATGGAGCAGGATCTCCGTGTCGGTTTCCCGACTGAGGTGGAAGTCCCCCTTGGCCAGAATCTCCTTGCGAAGGTCCTGATAGTTCGCCAGCTGACCGTTGAAGGCGAACGCGAAACACTTGCGCTTTTCGAGGTGGGGACGCTCGAACGGCTGGGCGTAGTTGCGGTCGTCCTTACCACAAGTGGCATAACGGACATGGCCGATCGCGGCGGGGCCTTCGTGCTTCTTGAGCAGAGCTTCAGCGTCTTCTTTGCGGCTGAGATGGAAGACTTCGCTGACGGTACCGATGTCTTTGTAGGTGTCGACCAGCAGTGTGCGGTCGGGCTGGTAAACCGACATTCCGGCAGCCAGTTGTCCGCGATTCTGGATGTCGAGCAGGAGTCGCGGGATCAGTCGCGAGGCGGCCTGACTCCCCTGCTTGGGAGCCAGAGAACTGGGCGTCGCCGTGGGAAAATGGTAAATCGCGGCAACGCCACACTCGTGGTTCAGTTCGGCCATCAGCGGGGTCCGCTTCCGTCGCGAAGAGTGAACAGGGAGGTTGCCCGGCACCCATCCAGGATGGCCAGACGACCGAGTAAGGAGCAGCCGAAACCGCCCCTGCTCAAAGACTTCATCGGAGCGGCCGCGCGGACCGATTCCCCAGAGGTCACTGATTACACCACATCATACCCGTCCGGGGTGCGAATACCAGTGGGGAAAGTCATTCCCACCGTTTCACTCAATGCACGCGCAATTTCTCGGTGAGGAGAATCCGTGCGAATCACATCAGCCGCCCGAGGCCAGTTTTTTGGCCCAATCGCTCTTGGGATACAACTGTTCGAGTTTCGCAGAGGCCTCGGCCCCACGCGAAGCCTTTCCCACCGTGCCCCAGAGTTTTGAGAGCTGGTACAAAGCCTCGGCATGCAGATCGTTCTGCTGGGCCAGCACGGGAATCACGTCGACATGCAGGTATGCCAGAATCGCATCCTGAAAGTTTTTTCCCGTCGCCACCAGACAGTCCCCCTGACGGACGTAGGCCTCTGCGAGAATGCGTGTCTCCTGTGTGCTGGCCTGTTCGATCACCTGATCGAGAGTGGTAATGGCCTCGGGAAGCTTTCCATCCAGTTGCAGACACCGGGCCTGTCCCAGCATGGCCTGCAGCCGGCTGGCCACCTCAGCTGGTGATTTCACTTCGGTGGCTACGATTTCATCGAACGCCGCTTTGGCCCCCGCCACATTGTTCGAGGCCAGCAGCACCCGGGCCAATCCGTTTTTCCCGGCAAGCTGAGTGTCGAGCCACGGACACTGGGTCAGCGAATTGAAAGCCGAATCCGACGTGGCAGTGTCTTTGGCGAGCAGTGCCACCTCCGCCAGCAGTGCCTGTGCCTCGTAGAAGCGGAAATTCTCCCGATGCGCCGCCAGAAACCCTTTCAGCTTGGCGACTGCATCTGCAGCCAGCGTGGGGTCGGCCAGGGCCATCCTGGCGGTCGCCTTGGCGATGAAGAACTCAATGTCAGTCTTGATGTTCTCCTGGTTACCTTTGACCGCTTTGGCAGCCAGCGACAGCTGCTCCATGGCCTGGGTGTAGTTCCCGGCGTCGACATGCCCCCGCCCCAGCCCGAATTCGGCCGGCTCGGCATCCCAGTCGACGAGCACGATCTCATTGGCCGGGATCGTCTCCTCCTTGTTGCCCACCTTCTGAAAGACGACGAGTTCCGTCTTGGTCATCGATTTCACGGCCCCCCCGACCGGACGCTCAGCGCCACGACGAGTGACGGTATCGATCGAGAACGCCGTGGCTGGCCAGAGCATCAGTGCCACAGCTGCGGTGGTCAACCATGTGCGTGTCATGGGGAAACTCGCGAAAGAAATCGACATATTGAGTGTGGTCGGTGTCACGGTATTTGGACGGAGTGCTCTGTCATTCCCGGCTGCGTGAATCAATGTTCATCCGCCTTCGGACGATCAGGGAGCCGCGTGGGCTTGGGCTTCTGCGGTGGCGGCTGAGTCGGAGGCGATGGCGGAGCTGTTGGCTTCGCGGGAGCTTTCGGAGCTGTGGCCGCTGGGCGACGTGGAGGAGTTGCTAACGCCTCCAAATTGAGATCAGGTTGATATCCCGGAGCAGGCGTAGCTCGCGAAGTTGTTCGCTTCGAGGCATATCGGCCGCGTGGCTTTCGCCGTGTCATCAACAGAATCCCAGCCACAGCTGCAATGCCCACTAGGCTCATCAGCGCGATCGTGAGATAGCTTGTCTCTGCTACGGGTGGCGGCGGTGGTACGGTCAAATCTGGGGCTGCCGCGACTGGATTGCTTACAGCTTCGGGAGCAGGTACTGCTCCGGCGTCGACGGGTTTCGCCTTGGGGAGGGTTGTCCCTTTTCCTGACCCGACAATCAGGTCAACAGGAACAACGCCCGCTTCCGTCTGGATCTCTCGGTAAAGCGAGTTGAACCGCTCAAACTGCTCGGGAGGCAGGGACTTCGACAGACGGGCAAAGGTTTCGATCCCCGATCTGGCCAGCGAGATCGCTTTGGCCCGCTCAGTAGGGGTCGGTTGTTTCCGAGCATACGCCAACTGACAGACGCCCAGGTTGTAGCGTGCGTCGAGTTCCAGTTCCGCGATCCGAGGATCGGGCTTGGTCATTTGCACTCGCTGCAGTCTCTGTGCGGTGTAGGCCCAGCCCCAGATCACAACTGGAGCCTTCGAGCCCTGGACCGCAATCTGGTATTTCTTCCACGCGTCGGGCTCCGAACTGGCTCCCCACGCCTGATACAAACTCGCAGCTGCGAACTGAGCATTCGGTGATTCAGCAGCCTTCTTGTCCTTGAGCAATTCGTGCAGTAAGCGTTCCCCTTCGACGAACGCTCCCTGCAGCTGTTTGCAGTTCACCAGCCGCATCTGGCTGTAGAGCAACTGGTCGGGCTGGGCAAAGGCCGGGTCGGCTTTGGCCTTCTCGACGATTTTCTGATAGGCCTCGCCCGCACTGGCAAAGAGAGATTGTGCCCGCTCGCGATCCTCGCTCGTGCTTTCCGCCAAACTGGTAAATGTCTCTGCAATCCAGAAGAGCGAAGAGAAACTCTGGCCATCCTCGCGTTTGAACAAGTCATCGAGGAATGTCTCGAACCCGTCTCGAACCTCTTCGGCGCGATCTTCGTTGCCCGCAGCCTTCAATTGGGCGAGTTCCTTCTCCAGTTCCTGACCGAACTCTACGAAGACCTGTGTGAGTGCTTCGGCGTCTTCCGACCCAGCCACATTTTCCAGCTGGATGCGAGCCTCCCGGGCCGCGTCCAAATCCTTGGCCCCGATCTGGGCCTTGAGCAGTTGCTGAAAGGCAAAGCTGGCAATCGCCCGGCTCTTGGGGTTGCCGGGCGTTTTGGGACGGTCGGTCCCTGCGGGGACAGCGATCGCATCTACGACCGAGTGCGGCCCCTTGGTCAGCAGTTCGATCGCTCCGGTTTTGGTCCCCTCCGTGTGATAGACCCCATCGAGGTTACGAATCTGAGCCAGGGTGATTTTTCCGCGAACCAGATCGTCGGGGGCGGCTGAGTCTTCCGGTGTCGTCTGCATCCGCTCGGCAATGCCTGCCTCCAGATGCTTCACCGCCTGCTCGCGCCAGGCAGTGAACTGCTCTTTGGTGGGACGCTTTTCTTCAGGCAGGTTCAGACTGGTCGTGTATTGTCCCCAATAGGCCTGCCCCGCGCTGAGCTGGGCCCCCGCGTAGTGAGCGGTTCCAGCGGGAACCTTGTCCCACCACTGCGCCGCAGAATCGAGCTTCCGCTCATCCCAGAAAACCACAGCTGCGGCGATGCGGGCTTCATTGGCCTGATCCGAGTCAGGGAACTGTTGATCCATCCGAGTGGCGATCTCGATCAGCTTACGGGCTTCGAATTCGCGATTGCCCTTCTCGGCTTTCTTGTACGCATTATTGAACGCGGACATGGCGAGCAGGCCACCATTCTTGGCATTGTCCGGGCTCTTCTCCACAAAGCTGCGCATCGTGAATTCGCCGACTGCAGCAGCTTCCAGATACTTCTCCTCCAACAGATAGCCATAAGCCAGCAGCACGCTCGCCCGGTGCAGGTCGGCCGATTCGGTGGTCGGCTTGGCTTTTCGCAGAGCATAGTCGCACAGCTTGGCCATCTGTCCCGCACTGGCGATCAACGTGGCCTGCTTGGACTTCGCTTCGGCGAGTTGGCCGTCCTGTTGAGCGGCGACGATCTGCTGGCGCAGTTGCTCGATGTCCTCGGCCAGCTTGGTCGCCATGCCATAGGCTGACTCAAAGTCGGTCGGTTCGTCGGCGCTGCGATTGAGCGATCGCAACAGCCGCTGCACCAATGCCTGGCTGGGAGCCTTGAACTCCCCGGAGGTCCGGCTGAGCGAGCGGGCGTGAGTCAGGGCCTTATTGAGGGCCTGGCTGCGTTCGCTTTCCGACTTCGAGCTATCGGTTCCGAGCTTTTCGAGAGCGCGGCACAGCTCCCACTCGATGCCGTATCCCGCCTCTGTTCTCGCCCTGTCCCTGTACGTACTGAGCCATTCCTCGGCGAGCGTAACCACCAGCGGATAGTCCTTCTTCTGCTCGTGATTCAGACAGATCAGTTTGAATCGGAGTGAGAGGTCGTATAGCGTCGCTTTGACAGGAGTGTCGGGCGTCAGCGTCAACAGGTCTTCGTAGACGCCGAGTGCCTGGGTGATCTGGTCGAGTTCCTCAAAACACTTCCCCTGCCACAAGCGGGCGAACTTGCCCCCGGCGTTGTTGCGGGTGCGTTCGTACATGTCTGTGAATTCCGCCGAGGCCTTCTGCAAGGCCGCTTTGGCGTCCTTCGAGCCCTTGTCATAGGTGCGGGCCTCCCAGTAAGTACACCGCCCCATCTCGAACACGACTTCGATGTAGGTGTTCTCGATCTTCGTCCGGGCGGCGTGCTTTTCTTTTTCGGCTTCCGGAATGAAGGCGGGGAACTGGTCCAGTGCCTTCTTGTTCTGGGCGGCAGCTTGTTCGAAGAGGCGACGGGCTTCGTTGAGCAGGCGGCGGGCCTTGGTCTGGTAGTCCTTGCGTTTCGCCTGGTGAGCGGGATCGTCGCCCTCGAAGATCTCGACGCGAGCCTTCTCGAACAGGATTCGACCTCGCCATGTATTCGCCGTGGCGGCGAGCGGATTCCCTGGGGACGCTTTCGCAAACTGTTCGAACGCTGCTTCTGCCGCATCGAGCTGCTGTCGCTGAGCATCGACACTGCTCAGCTCACGCACGCTCGCGAGCAGTGTCTGGGCTCGCTCATAGGGGATTCGTTCTTTGATGTCAGTGGGCAGGTCGCTGCGTTGTTCGAGCTTGTCGAGGTAGACCAGTGTGATGTCGTAATAACCGCGATCCCTGAGCCCCTCAATGAACGGCAGGATCGGCTCAGCGGCAAAGGTTACCAGCGAAAGCGAGCAGAAGCTGATGACGCTGAGCAGCATTCGCCAGCAGTACCTGCGGAGTGGTCGCTGTAATACTTGAGCCCACGCGGAACGCTGTCGCGAATCGCCCCGATGGCAGTGATCAATCATCCCTGAATCACCCGTCCGCATGTCATTGGTCTCAAGGGAAATCGCTGGTATCGAGACACTTTCACCGTACTGAGTTCCCGGATCGCGAGCATACCGCCAACTCCGCCGACCCGTCAAACTGCTCTGACAGGTGACGGAGCGATCTGCCACGCAGCGTTACTGCTGGACATCCCCGGCCCTGATCTGTGAAATCCGCGTAATCTGCGGATCGCATTCACTTCAGGTATCCGGAACGCCCTTCTGCCGTATGAAACTTTTTGATCCACAGATTTAAGGGATTTTCGCAGATTCAGAATTTGCAGCGGCGGAATTGGACTGGAGGGTGGTGCGTTTATTTTGTTCGCGGGCCAGCCAGACACCGATACCCGCAAAGAGCAGTGACACAGGGACACCGATCCACAGCGCGACCAGCGGGGGCCATTTCTGTGTGACAACCAGGTGGCTGACCGAGCTGCCGATGGAATCCCCAGCACGGGCCACGACGCTGTCGATGAAGTTCTTTGCCTTGTACTTCTGGGATTGTGTCACGACCGTAAACAACAGTTCACGGGCCGGCTTGGCCAGACCGTACTCCGTGGCTCTTCGCACCACGAGCACAGCTGCAATGGCGTAGATCGATGGCCACACCGTCAGCAACGGAGCCGCCAGTACACCAATGAGAGGCAGGAGCAGCAGTGGCCAGCGAAGCCCGCCATAACTCAGCAGAGGGGCTGCGACGACCAGTTCAAACACGAGCGTCAAAATATTCGCCGCCAGATCCGTGTTGGCAAAGAAGCTGCGACGCAGATCCTCATTCGGGATCGCACTCTGGATGACCCCCGACTGATGCACATAGAGCAGTGATCCGAGCAGACTTCCAATCAGCATGTAACCTGCAATGCCGAGCAGGTAGGGCGTGTTCACGGTCTCGATGAGACCCGAGATGATGGATCCCTCTTCCCG
>CANJZR010000153.1 GCA_947479075.1 Planctomycetaceae bacterium | reverse complement strand
CTTCGGGATCAGGGAGCCTCCGAGAGATTACACGCAGAATGACCGGGTGAATGCGTGTGTCGAATCAGTGAGTACCGACATCGCGACGGCGTCGAACAGGACATCGTTACTCATCAAGCGGTCAACACCACTCGGGTGCAGAGAGATACGGGGAATGCCGCATGGCAGCTGTGCGGATCGCTGGGGGGTGAGGATTGCGACGCGCTTTCAAGCCGGAGGTCCATCAGAATTCCGGTGATTCGTCTTCGTTCGTATGAGCGTACTTTTGCAGCAATTCATGGAGCTTCCCGGGCTGGAGCGGTTTAGCGAGGTAATCATCCATCCCAGCTTCCAGGCACCGTTGACGATCCCCTTCCAGCGCATTCGCCGTCAGGGCCACAATATTGTGCCGCCGAGGTATCTCGCCGGATGCTTCTTTGCGACGAATCTCTCTCGCTGCGGTAAATCCATCCATTTCGGGCATCTGGCAATCCATCAGGACAAGGTCGTAGTGCTTTTGCTGCACAGCTGCGAGCGCTTCTTCACCGTTCGAAGCGAGGTCGCTCGTGCAGCCGAAATGCTTGAGCAATTCTCGGATGTACAGTTGATTGATCGGATTGTCCTCCGCCACCAGAATGTGAGTGGAGACTTTCATCCTCATTTGTGCAGATATTAATGGTCGGTCCGTCTTTTCGACGGACGCTTCCTTTCTCGGCGATAACGCTTCGACCAAAGCGTTGAACAAGACGCTCGGGCGGAGTGGATCGTCCAGCACATTTCGAAATCCAACGCCAACCAACAGACTTTTCGCATCTGAGCCATTCGGAGCGCCAAGTCCAATCAGTTGAATACCGGGCAGGGTTTTCAGTTCATTCAGCTTTTCTACTCGAAGGCCGGAGGCCAGCCGACAATCTGCGAGGACAATGCGAACTGGACGATCAGTGACAAGTGAGTTCTGCACCGCAGTGATGGCCTCGTCCACAGACACGACCAGCCGGAATGCGCAATTCCAACTGCGCAAACATTGGGCCACGTCCGCGTACTCCCGATCTCCTCCCTGGATCGCAATGATCTGAGTTCCTCCCAACAGTCGCATTTCTTGTTTCGCAATTGATGTGCCATTGGGTGTGGCGATCTCGATCTCAAACCAGAATGTCGTTCCGACACCGACCTGGCTCTCGACTCCGATGTCGCCTTCCATCAACTCAATCAACTGCTTGCAGATGGACAGTCCCAAACCTGTCCCTCCGTACTGTCGAGTGGTCGAACTATCCACTTGCGAAAAGGACTTGAAGAGCCGATCGAGTCGTTCCTCAGGAATTCCAATGCCAGTGTCCGAGACGGAAAACCGCAAACGAGCAGATCGATCTGTCTCTGAGATGCGCTCCACCAAGACAGTAATGCTTCCAGACGATGTGAACTTGATGGCATTGGAAAGTAAGTTCACCAGCACTTGCCGTAATCGGGAGTCGTCAAAGAACCCGACGACGCACGCATCGGGAGTGACACGACATTTCAACTGGAGCTGTTTCGTTCGTGCGGAGTGCAACATCATATCCACGACATCATAAGTAAGTACGTCAACGTTGCATTCTCGTGGGTCGAGTTCCAGTTTACCGGCCTCGATCTTAGAGAGATCAAGACTGTCATTAATCAGTTGCAGCAACAATTGGCCGCTGGTATTGCACGCGGCCACATACTCACGCTGCCGTTCACTCAACTCAGTGGTGAGCAACAATTGATTCATTCCGAGGATGCCGTTCAGGGGAGTACGCAGCTCATGGCTCATGGTCGCCAGAAACTCGCTTTTTGACTTGCTCGCCTGGACGGCTTTTTCCTTCGCCTCTCGGAGTTCCTCCTGTGCGACCTTCACACTGGTAATATCTTCATGAGCCACGACGGCGTGAGGTTGCTGATTGATATAGCCGAGCGTCACCTGGCAAATGTACCATCGCCGCTTCGTGAGAGTATGACTGGGATACTCGTGACTCCAGGCGGAGCACCCGCCTGACAGAACGTCGCGTAATGCCTTGGCGACGAGGGCTGCATCCGCATCTCCTCGTTCTGCGGCGGCATCACAGACATCTATGTAGCTGGCCCCTTCGCTGACATATTGAAAGTCTGTCCCGTTCTCCGCTGCGAACTTCCGCCACGCAGCATTCGTGGCCACGATGTCACCTTTACGGTCGACCACCGCAACATGTGCAGACAGTGCGTCAAGCGTTGCCTGATTAAACTGCACGCTCGACTTCAATTCGAGCGTTCGCTGAATGACACGCTGCTCCAGCGTCGTATTCAACTCGGCCAGCATGGACGCCGCATTTTTTCGTTCAATGTTCTGCGCCATCCCATTGGCGGCCATCGCCAGGTGATCGAGCAACGCCTCATCAAAGGAGTCGCGTGAAAACAACGCAACAACTCCCAGGCACCGCCCATCAATCAGCAGAGGATATCCTGCGAAGGAAACAAGCTGGTTCGAACCAGCCCATTGTTCATCTCCCACGTCGATGCTGTCGACGATTGATCCGGTCACGAAGGGCCTCTTCGCCGCTGCGATCCGGCCGATCGTTTGCTGACCAACCAAAACCCGCGCCAACAGATTATCTAGGCGCGTGCAAACTCCGGCGCTCGCCTGTAATTCCAGCCAGTCATTTCGTTCGTTTAGTATCCAGACTCGAGCAAAGGTGGCGTTCAGATGAGTCACCATCGCCTCGGCACAACACTGTAGCATTTCAAGGAGCGTAGGCATTTGCGACAGCCCCAGCCCAACAGCAGCGCTGAAATTCGAGTAACGGACGTGCCTCCTCTGTTCCTGCTCAGCTTTTTTCCTCGCGGTGACATCCCGACACACGACTTGAATCTCAAGTTTCCCGTCGCTGTAGTAAGACGCTGCCTGCACATCGACGTCAATCACGCGACCGTCCAGGGTAATCAGGTGCAACTCAACAATCGGGGCGGTTCCTGGCCCGCTTCGCAACCGGGCGATGCGTTGCCGGATTTGTGAATGGTCATCGGGATGGAAGAATTCGAACGGAGACCTTCCGAGCACTTCCGCCGTTGATGAGGCCCTCAGGAGATCGACACCAGCTTGATTGATGAAAAAGATCCGATCGTCACGATTCACAAAAATCATATCGGGAGACTGTTCGACGATGGAGCGATAGCGCTCTTCGCTGGCTCTGATCGCTGATTCCATCTGCTTGCGTTCCGTGATGTCACGCGAGATACCGATAATACCAACCACGTTACCATTCGGGGCCCGCAATGGAGTCTTCAGGACATGGTAAGTGCGTGTGACGCCAGCGGCGGCCAACTCTTCTTCAAGGATATGCGACTGGTTGGATTGCATGACCAGCCGATCGTTCTCCAGGAGGAGACGGCCATGATTCTCACCAAAGACAAAGATGTCATCTCTGCCCAGGACTTCGTCGACACGATGTCCTGTGAGTTCGGCGGCAGCCCGATTGAAAAGCAAATACCGCCCTTGAGCATCTTTCACAAAGATTGCATCGGTGGTTTCATTCGCAATGGCCTGCAGTAACTCAGATGTGCGATGTAATTCCTGCTCTGCTTGTCGAATAATCGTCAGGTCGCGGAGAAACGCGGTAAACAGTTGCTCTCCGTCCAGAACTACCGGAACCACGGTTAGTTCGACCGGAAAAGTCTGGCCGTTGCTGCGAATCGCGTTTGTTTGAATTCGCTTGCAGATGATTCGACTTTCGCCGGTCGACAGGTAGCGTGCAATCCCCCGTTCATGACTTTCACGGAGTTCATCGGGGATCAACAAGTCGCTGACAAGCTGGCCCAAGACTTCGGCCTTCGTGTATCCGAATGTATCTTCAGCAGCCCGATTGAACTCGACGATCTGCCCCTGCGAATTCATAGTCACGATCGCATCGAGAGACGATTGCAGAATCGCGAGTTTGAGAGCTCTGCTGCGACGGAGGGCGTTCTCAGCGCGAAGTGTTTCGGTTACGTCCTGAGCGAGAACAATACAGGCGGCACGACCATCCAACTCCAACCCGTATGTTGTAATTTGCACATCAATAAGGCTGCCATTCTTTTTGAGGTGCCGCCATAGTCCTCGGTGCTCGAACGTCGTCCCAGACTCATTGAGAATCGTCTGGAGTGCCTGCAAATCTTCTTTCGGACGAATGTCCGCAATGGTCATCTGCATGAACTCCTCGCGGCTGTATCCATATTCGTCTACCGCCCGATCACTGACGGCTAAATACTGAAACGATTCACGGTCATAAACAAAGACTGGGGCAGGAAAATGCTCCAAAAACGCACGATGTCTTTTCTCGCTCGCTTCGAGTGACTCCCGATTCTGAACTCGCTGAATCGCGAATCGTGCCAGTCGGCAAGCACTCTCCACCAGCGCCAATTCATCTTCGCCTGGAGGTTCGCATTGCTCTTTGAATGTGATAATCCCCCCGAGCACCTTGCCATCGCCAGAAACAATGGGTTCGAGCCAAATGAATTGCCAATCGCTGTTCTTCACGAGGTGGGGCCCGGAAGGATGCTCAAGGACGGTTCGCTGACCAGACAGGACCGCCTGCCAGAGCCAGTTGGCAGGCTCACCCGAAGGCAGCTGCAGAAGCGTTTCAGCCAAATCCCCCGGGAGATCGCGATCGATGCACAATTGCATCCGTTCTTGTTTGGCTTCGAATAGCAGAATTCCGCAAGGCGTAGTTGCGTCTCCGTCGGCGACAAACTTTGTGATCAGTTGAATCGTTTCATCGAGTGGTGTGTCTGAGGCAATGGCCTCCAGAATGAGGGTGCTGTACCGCAGCCGTCGTTGCTCTGTCAGTAAATCTGCCGTCCGTGCCGCAACCTGCTTTTCCAGGTGGGCGTTGCTTTCCTGCAACTCACGTTCAAGTGAGCGATCTTTGCTTGTGTCTCGTAAGACCAGTACTACACCGGTATTGTGGCCTGCCTCGTCTCGAATGAGAGCTGCACTTTCGGCAACGGGACGCTCGGTACCATTGCGGGAAATGAGGACCGTGCGATTGGCCAGCCCATGGATCGTTCCTCTCACCAGCACTTCATCATCGGGGATGACAACCGGACGACGTGTTTCTTCGTGCACAAGGTGAATGACTTGCTCAATTGACAGCCCGACGACCTCGGACTGCTCCCAACCGGTCAATTGCTCAGCAACCGGGTTCATGCGAGTGATTCGCCGCTCCGCATCGGTGGCCACTACCGCGTCGCCAATCGAGTTCAGCGTAATCGCCAAATCTCGCTGAGTGTGGCGGAGAGTTTCTTCAGCCAGCTTCAATGTGGTCACATCACGTCCAACCGCATACAGCGAACCGTCTGGCTGCGGAGTGCAAGTCCAAGCCAGCCAGCGCCACGTGCCGTCTTTACAGCGATAGCGGTTCTCGAAATGAAAAGTCGGTTTACCGGCTGCTAACTGCACAACAAGGTCTCGAGTGGCCGCTTGATCCTCCGGGTGGATGAAATCGAGAAATGGTTTGGAGAGGAATTCTTTTTCAGTCCAGCCGAGGACGCGACCAAATGCAGGGTTGATCCGTTTGAAGTACCCATCGGTATTGGCAATCCCCAGCAGATCGATGGAAATATCAAAGAAGCTGTCTCGCTGTTCCTCGGTTTCAGCTGTGGATGTCAATTCCTCCGCCGTACCAACAAAGCCAGTGATCGTTCCCAGCGCGTCACGAATGGCGGACATGGTCAGGAGAACGGGAATGCGCCTGCCATCCTTGCGGACGAAAGTCCATCGCTGCCGTTCATTGACCTTGTCTCGTGCCTTTGTAACGAACACCTCGAACCCGGGGGGAATTACTCTGCCGAGTTTTCGCGACAGTTCTGCCGCCCGGTCAGCAACCTCCGCTGGATCGTGCCACAGCATAAAAGATTGTCGCCCAACCACTTCGTCGCCGCTCCATCCAAGCATGCGTTCAGCGGCCGAATTGAAAATCTGAACGGTTCCGACTCTGTCGGTCGCGACGATCATAGAGCCAGCCGCCTGCAGAACTGCATTGAGGTCGAACATGGCTGAGACCTTTCTTGTGTGGCCGAATCTACAAAGTATCAATGTGTCCAGTGGACTGTTATCAACGTTCAATCGCCTACGAGGCCAACAATCACATTCACGGTGGATCGTGGAAAAGACTCGCAGACTGGCACCTACGAGTCAATGATGGGTTTGGCGAGGCGAAAAGAAGCACTTTCGCGCAAACCAGAAGGGGATGCGAGGGTAAAGGCTTCAATGATTTGATCGAACTGGAATTCGGGGAAACATTGTTCAAGGGTGAGTGGCACTCCATCGTATCCAGCATCGGGTAGCGGAAGCGGTGACTCGGGAGTGACTTCACGGATGTTCGGAACGTTTCTGTCGTGGCTGAATGACCACGAGTCGGACGTGTTCGTCGTCTGTACCGCGAACGATGTGTCGAAGCTGCCACCCGAGTTCGGACAGTCGGAAAGATGTGACGGGCTGTTCTTCCTCGACCTGCCCAGTCAAGAAGAAAAGACGTTGATTTGGTTGATCTACCTCGGCCTGTATGAGATCAATAGAGACCAGCGAATACCCGTGGACAACTTAAGCAGGACACCGCCAGGAATATCTTCCGACGCGAAGTCATTGAGCCACTGTCAGATCAGTTCCGAACGACGCTCGGTGATATTGGTTTCATACATGCGAGGTTTCACCGCTTTCGGCATTTCTTCGTCAGTCAGAGCACCGAGCACGGCTGTTCTGAAGTCGAGATCATGACTTGGACTGGGCACCGTGATACAGAACTCGTGGCCCACTATCGTCACCTGCGGCAGGAAGAAAGCCGTCGCAAGATTGAGCGCATCCCATTCATCAACACTCCGGCTCACGAGGTGGCGCATTGTGCGTCTCCGGTGACCGGGGAACATCTGACGGAGGTTCCGCCTCAGTGATAACGGCATGAAGACAACATGTGGTCAATGCCCTCGTTTGTCCCAGTTTTTGTCCCAGTTGACTGGGACAAGAAAACTAAATCGCCGCAACCGTCTGCATTGCAGATGGTTGCGGCGATGGGAAATTCAACAAGCGGAGAGGCAGGGATTCGAACCCTGGGTACCCTCACGGGTACTCCGGTTTTCAAGACCGGTGCAATCGGCCGCTCTGCCACCTCTCCGGCTGCGTTACGTTGCTGGGGAGATTCTGTGGGATCGTGCGGAAAAGTCAACTGCTGGGGGAAGTTGAGACAGTGTGTGAAGGCCGAGATGAACGGGCTGGCCAATTGAAGCTCCCTGAACAGCTTGAAAACGAACAACTGAGCGATCTGGCTGAAGTGACTCACGAAAGTGAACAAACAGCGCATTGTCGGCTGGGGCTTGATGTTCACGGTTCGCACTCCCCACAATAAAGGGGTTCTGCGGACCTGAGGATTCAATTCGTGACACCGACATCAAGGGATTTCCTACACACAGGCGATCGAGGAGTGATCCGACGATTGCGGGGAGTTCTCTTGTACTTGCTGCTGGGTGGTTTGGTACTGGCACCCACGAGCCTGAGGAATCTGTGGGCCCAGGAACCGGACGCCCCCTCTGTGACTGGGGATGAGAACAAGCCGCAGCGTCCCGGGATGGACCGGTTTGATATGCGGGCGGCCGAAGAGCCCGTGCAGATGGAGAAGCTGTCGCTGGTCAGAAAGTCGTTTGAACGGCGGCGGTGGGACGAGGGTGTTCAACAGCTGCAGTCGCTACTGGATGAGGAACAGGACTCGGTCGTTTTTGGAGACGACCGCGAGTGGCGTCCCATGTCAGAGGTTGTACTGGACCTCGTCCGGCAGTTCCCCCAAGAAGCCCACACCGCATACCTCACCAGATTTGGAGTCCTCGCGGACCGCGAACTGGCTCAGGCCCGGCGTTCACGGGACCTCTCGGCTCTGATGCGGATTTCCCGGCGGTATCTCCTCGCCCCCGCTGGACAGCAGGCGAGCCGTGAGCTGATCGACGCCCTGATCGACCATGGGAATGCCGACTGTATCGCGAAACTCACGAGTGACCTGATTCGAATTGAATCCGTTCAGCTTAATGACACTCAGTGGCGAGAGACGCTGAGCGAAGTACTTCAACAGTCTGGATACCAGACGCTGGCAGAAAAGGTCCGGGAACTTCCGGAGTCACAAGCGGTACAGCCCACCCGCGAAGCTGTGTGGGAATTGAAGGCATTTGCTCAGGCACCCGCTGCACAGCG